>JBARIB010000411.1:0-1966 GCA_049799535.1 Allostellaceae bacterium
ACCTCTGGTACCCTGACGGGGATCTGCCCAGCGTGCGACACCCTGATCCATCGTCGCGTGAGCCGGGCAACTCTGGAGGAGAGTCGGGGCAATTTGGACATCGCGATCCCGCGGGCTCGACCGCACATAGGGGATAGCCGATCCCTCTTCGTGAATTGTGATTCCAGTGGGGACGGGTGAACATGAAAACCTACGATGCTCAGAACGAGCGGATCAAGCGGCGATATCTGACATTCTTAAAAGAGGCAAAGCGGTTCAGCGAAAGCTCCCTCGACGGCGTGGCGAAGGCTATCCATCGGTTTGAGAGCTACACCAGATTTCGCGATTTCCGGCAATTTCATATCCAACAGGCGGTCGCCTTTAAGGCGGATCTCGCGAAGCAGAGACACGCACGAACAGAAGCGCCATTGAGCAAGGCGACTTTGGCTTCGACGCTAAGTGCGCTCAAAGCATTCTTCCAATGGTTAGCCGGCCAGCCCGGGTACAAATCGCGACTCAAATATCCCGACGCCGAATATTTTAACCTTTCAGAAAAAGAAATGCGCGTAGCAAGGGCTCGCCGGGAGCAACGCGTGCCCACACTAGAGCAAATCCGTCACGTTCTCTCAATGATGCCTGCCGAATCAGAGATCGAGCAGCGGAACCGTGCACTGATCGCCTTTACGCTGTTGACTGGCGCCCGCGACGGCGCAATCGCCTCCCTAAAGCTCAAGCACATCAATATGTCGGAAGGAAAGCTCGAGCAGGATGCTCGGGAGGTGAATACCAAGTTCAGTAAGACCTTCACGACCTATTTCTTCCCAGTCGGCGACGATGTCCGTGCGATCGTGGAGCAATGGGTCAACTATCTTTTGACCGCAAAGCTGTGGGGACCCAATGACCCGCTGTTCCCCGCGACCCAAGTCGCTCTGGGTGAGGCGAATCAATTTGAGGCGTGCGGCCTGGCTCGGACGCACTGGAGCAATGCCGGACCCATCCGCGCGATTTTCCGGCAAGCCTTCGAGCGGGCTGGTGTTGCTTACGCTAACCCACACAGCTTCCGTGCGACCTTGGCCGGCCTCGGCGAGAAGCTCTGCAAAAGCCCGGAGGAATTCAAAGCTTGGAGCCAAAACATGGGGCATGAAGATGTGCTGACAACATTCACCAGCTACGGCGAGGTTTCCCGCGAACGGCAGGCCCACATCATCAGATTGTTCAGTAATCCCGAAGAAGGTGTTGATAATCCAGCCATCGAGAAGGTACTGGAAGCCGCTCTCGCAGCTGCCCGGCATTCTCGCGGTCAGCCATGAGCTCGACGAGGGCCGCCGCTGAGGTCATTGGCGGCGGCGAGAACGCTCTTAACCCCCTCATGCGAAAGGCTCACGCCATCGGCAGCGATGGCTGCTGAAATAGCTCGTAGCGAGAGGCCGTTGCGCCGCAGATCGATAATGCGCTGGATCGCGCGCTGCTGCTCGGCGACTTCGGTAAGGGCTCCGTCCTCACCGATCTGCCAGCCGAACGGAACGATGCCGCCGAGATAACGCTGCCGCTTTCGCTGATCGGCCTTCACATCGCGGATGCGCTCGCGAATCCGATCGCGCTCGGCTTCGGCCACCGCCGATAGAATCGTAAAAACGAGCTTCGAGATGCCGTTCCCGGTCACGTCGCCGCCTAAATCAATAATGTGGAGAGCCACGCCTCGCTCCTTTATTTGTCCGAGAACGTCGAGCGCATTCAGGGCGGAGCGGAACATCCGATCCAGCTTCGGCGTGATCACCACGTCTTCTGCCCTTAGTGCAGCCAATAGACGCGCCCCTTCGGGCCGCTCGCCAAGCGGCTTCGACCCGGAAACCTTGCGCTCGATGAAGACGCTATCGAGCGTGAGACCATTCATCATCGCGTAGCCTTCGATGATCCGCTGCTGGGTACCAAGGCTCTCGCCATCATCGGCTTGCCGGTCGGTGCTGACCCGAACATAACCATAAAC
>JBARIB010000412.1:0-2445 GCA_049799535.1 Allostellaceae bacterium
AGCATCACCAGAATGGTGAATTGGGTTGCGCGCAGTCCATACGGGCGAAGCTCCCGGTCGAAGGTACGCGTGATCCGGCGCGCGGCCCGCCGCGAGGCGAGGCAGAGGCAATCTGCGCATTCAGCTAAGTTTGCTTGGGCATTCATCGATTTACATGTAGATACACTCTTTTAGTTGTCAATCCTAAAACGGCGGTATCGGCCCCATCCGGCCGGTCACCGAGGCCCTCGAATACGGCATCGAGCACACGGGCAGCCGCGGCGTTGCCCAGCGTCATCGGCGGCCCGGCCGCACTCTTTCGGAGTTGACGCTCCCGTTCCCGTACCCCCGGTCTTTTGCAAATTTGCCGTTAGCCAAAAAACTCATGGAGCCGCAGCTGTTCCGGTCGCCTGAAGCGCCAGGCATCGGCTGCTAACATCGGAAATTAGATGACGGATTTTAGAGGAGATTCGCGCACCGCCCGTAGTTCATTTCCGTCGCGGTAATCGGAACGAGAGCAAGCGCCGTACGTTCACGACCGGATTGTCTGAAGGAGGCGAGGCTCATGCGCCGAAGGACAACATTGGGTTCAGGCCGCACGCTGCCGGACCCGGGCGATGGCAATATCATTCCCGACCCGGTCGCATCGAGCCGACCGGCTCGCCGACGTAAAGGGCAACGTCTAACGCTCGTATTGATCGATCCCGCGCCGCTGACGCGAGAGGCGCTCTCGCAGATGCTTTCCGAGTACATCATTGTCGCAGCTTCCAGTTGGGATGAGCTGCTCCAGATGCAGGAGGGACCGCCTACCTCTCCAGCTCTCGTTTTCATAAACATCAAAAGTGCGGAATTAACGGATTCGTGGGTGAAGAGCACGCTGGATTTGATTAGGCATGACTTGGCGGATGCAGCGGTGGTCTTGCTTTCTGATCGCGATTCCGCTGACCAGGTCGCCAACGCCCTCGCACTGGGCGTGCGCGGCTATATAACGACCTCGATGGAAGCAGAGGTCGCTTTCGCTGCGCTGAGGCTCATTCATGCTGGGGGGACCTTCGTCCCGGCACATGCGTTGTCCGCGGCGACCGCAAACCCTACGAACGGATCCAATTGCGGGCAGAACGCGCTGGTGCCCGGATTGGATCTGACGGCGCGTGAGTTTTCGGTGATCGGTCTGCTGTGCGAAGGCAAGCCCAACAAGGTGATAGCCACAGCTTTGGAATTGCAGGAAAGCACCGTCAAAGTGCACGTTCGGAACATCATGCGGAAACTTCACGTGACCAACCGCACGCACGCCGTCACCGTCGTCAATCGGCTAGTCGCCGACCTGGAGTTGATCCCGGCACCACGCTTCGTGGCGTAAGCGAGCCTGCCTCACCCAGTGCCGCGAGAGCCACCCGCGGTCGTGATCCGATTTGGCGGCAACGCGAGCTAGCGGTCATTTGGCATAAGCACGTTATGGCAGTGAAGGGTTGCCGAGCGGCTACCGGGAGATAAAACCGGCGTGTGGTCGGCGAACGACGCGCCGGAGCTTCCTGGCACATGCGAGACCTCCGCCAAAGGGGGTTCATCGCGAACCGAGCTGCCCCGTAAGGCAGGTATACGCGGCATAGGCTTCGCGCCCGCGATTTCGTCAATCCAGATTGCGGGAGTTTCTGTGGGACGAGTCCAAAAGCACCTCACGTATGATGGTTTTGCCTGTATTGTTCGCGGATCAATTCTCCGCCTTGGTGGGGATTGCCGGCAATGCAGCGTTCGTCGGCTTCGACGGCGCCGATAGCGCGATGGCGGGTCGAGAGCTTGCCCTGCGGAGGCAGGGGGGCGCGATCGCCTCGAAATACCGCAATGTCGGCGGGACCCGTGTTTGCGCCAACCGAATTTTAGTTCAGGACGGCGTCTATGACGCCTTGACGAAGCGCCTCGCCGAGACCGCCGGTGCCATGAAGGTCGCCGACGGGTTCGGGCCGGGTGGTGATCGGGCCATCAACCGTTGGCAATCGATTTCCGCTGGCCGGGCGCGGTGCTGCGGCGCACTGCGTGAGTCGCGACTGGCGCCTGCCGCCCGCGCAGTGCGATGCTCGCTGGGGCTCCGACGGCCAACCCAGGCGGAACCGCAGCGGCGCGCAACAGATCTGCCGAGACCAGCAGTGCTTCGTCGGCGGCTTTGCAATGATCGCACAGCCGGGCGGCAACATTCATCGTGTCGCCGAAATACGCGATCTGCCGTTTCGCGTCGCCGCACTCGCTGACGACGACGGGCCCGGCATGAATGCCGGCGCGGAACCGCGGCGCGATACCGAATTCCTGCGTGTAGGCCGGGGTCAGCTTCGCCATCCTGTCTTCAGCGGCGAAGAAACAGCGCAGCGCGCGGGCATTGCGCTCGGGATCGTTGCTCAGCGGCCAGGTGACGATCACCGCATCGCCGGCATAGGCGTGGACCTCGCCGCCATATTCGGCAATCGGCTGGTC
>JBARIB010000413.1:0-1849 GCA_049799535.1 Allostellaceae bacterium
TACGCGCCCAACTGCGGGGCAGCGCCCTCGGCCATTGCCGGCACCACAGCGAGCGCGGTGACGATCAGCGTTCGGCGCAGCAAACGAGCCGCGATTTCAATCTGCAACATCGGATTTGCCCTCAATACGGATATCGGGGTAGAAGAAATTGCCGTCGCTTTCGGTCGCGAAGACAAAGTCCCCTCCTCCGATCGCGCGCAACATAAACGGCGAGGGGCTGGACCAGCGTGATGTGCGTCACAGAGGCGGTGGAATCGAGGCCTTACCGCTATTTGGGGCGAATTGCGCGAAAGCGTAGGCGGACGTAATCGGCAATCCAGGTTCCGGTCTCGTCCATCAGCACCGGCCGCAATAGATCGGCGACTTCGGTGCGGGCCCGGAGCCGATCGGGCTGCGGCAGTGGGCCGAGAAAATCCTCGGCAAAGGTGTCGAGCCACGCTTCGATGCCCGTCGGCAGAGCTGTCGGCCGTGGGACGATCGCAATTTCCTCGACCCTGAAGCCTGCCTCCTCGAGTTTCTTACGGTGGGCGTCGGCAGAGGGGAAGTACCATGGGCTGAGCCGGTGCGCGTCGAGACCGCGGCGCGCGAGGACTGCGCTCAGAGCAACAATGATCGCGGCGGTGTTGTTGTGGCCACCCATCTCGGCGACAAACCGGCCTCCGGGCTTGAGGGCGCGATGCACGCCGGAGAGCACAGCTTGCTGATCGCGCATCCAGTGAAGCGCCGCGTTCGAGAACACGGCGGCGAACTCGCTTTCAAAGATGAGTTTCTGGCCGTCCATGACCCTGGCGTCGAGCCCTCGCGCCCGCGCCGCAGCGACCATATCGGACCCGGCATCGACCGCGACCACCGTGGCGCCCGCCACGACGATCTTTTCGGTCAGCACCCCGTCACCGCAGCCGAGATCGAGGATGCGCTCGCCTGGGCGAGGTGCGAGCAGTTCGAGCGCCGGGGCGCCGAGTGCCGGCACGAAATGGGCCGCCTCGGCGTAGCGCGCCGCAGACCAATGCTGCCTAGCGATGTCCGGCACCTTATGCCTCGGCCCGCTGCGCCTGACGCATCTCAGCTTGTCGGCGGATTTCGGAGAGGGTCGCGCGCGTGGTGATTAGCTCAGGATCCATTTTGAGCTCGATGATGGCCGCACCCTTGTGTGCGGCAGCCTCCTCGAAGGCCGGCGCGAACTCCTCGGTCCGCGCCACCGACGCGCCAAAGACGCCATAGGCTCGCGCAAGACCGAGAAAATCCGGGTTCTTCAGCGCCGTGCCGACGACCCGGCCGGGAAAGCGGCGCTCCTGATGCATTCGTATTGTGCCGTACATCGCGTTGTTGAAGACCAGAATGATCGGGCCGACCCCTTCGAGCGCCGATGTCGCGAGCTCCTGCCCGGTCATCATGAAGCCGCCATCGCCGCAAAACCCGACGACCAGCCGCTCGGGATGCACGAGCTTCGCGGCGACCGCGGCGGGGACGCCGTAGCCCATCGCGCCGCTGGTCGGGCCCAGCTGGCGTCCCGGACGCCGATACTGTAGAAACCGGTTCGGCCAGCCACTGAAGTTGCCGGCATCGCTGGTGATGATCGCGTCATCAGGAAGCCGCTCACGCAGCCAGCCCATTACTTTGCCGAGATCGAGTGCAGCGCCGGTGGTACTCGGGACGAGCCCGGCCTCGTATTCTGCGCGCGCCGCTTCACGCCAACCCGACCAGCCCAGAGCCGCTAGCGCGGGCAGCGTGGCGACGGCCGCGGCGAATTCCGGCATGCCGGACTGGATCGCCAGGCGCGGGCGGAATACCCGGCCCAGCTCCTCGGCGGCGGGGTGGACATGGATTAGCACCTTGCCTGGATCAGGGA
>JBARIB010000414.1:0-22996 GCA_049799535.1 Allostellaceae bacterium
GCGCCGCTGAGCACCAAATAGGCTACGTCGAAACCTCCGCGCCCAGTCGCGTCGTCATCGTTCATTTTCGCTACTTCTCGATCACCTCGTCTTGATTGTGTCCTGTCGGACAAGCGGCCCGGGAAACCGGCGGATCAGGCTCCTGAAGACGACCAGTTGTACACCCGCATCAATGTCTTCCCCATCAGCGTGGAGCGATCGCTGTCGGACAGCCGGTCGGTGACGCGAAATGCCTCAACGCCCTGCTTGTAGGTCAACAATGCGACGGCTCGGGTCCAGTCGGTTCCCCACATGCAGCGGTCGAGGCCGAAGGCGTCGAAAATGCGGCCGAGCGGCTCCCAGATGTCTTTATAGGGGAACGGCTCATGCGACAGTGTGCAGGCGCCGCTAATTTTGATTGCGATGTTTCTATGGTCGGCCAGGGCGAGCACTTTCGGAAGCTCGGCGAAGGGCTCCGGCGGCGGTGGCGGCTCGAAGGGCTGCTGCAGCCCGAGGTGGTCGATCACCAGCTGCGTGCTGGGGTTTCGGGATGCGAGCTGTCCGGCCTGGTCCAGGCGTCCCCAGCACAGCAGGTTGACCGGCAGAGAGTGTCGGGCGGCCGCGGCCAGAACTCGGTTCAGGCCGGGATCGGCGGGGTCTGCCGAAACCTCGTCTCGCAACATGATCCGGATCCCGACCGTGCCCTTGGTTGCCGCCCATTCCGCGATCGTGTCGGCCACCGCGGGGTGGGTCGGATCAACCGGTTTGACCAGCCTGAACCGGCTGGGATTCGCGGCATAAACCTCAAGAGCGTAGCTGGCATCGTAGCGATACATGCTGAACGGCGAGACCAGCACCGCGCCGTCGACGCCGACTGCGTCCATTGCGGCCACCATTTGGTCCCCGGTGACCTCCGCCGGTCCATGGAGAGTGCCGACCCAGGGCCGTCCTGGGTGGTTGCGCTCGTAGGCGTGAACCTGGGCATCTAATATCGGCATAGCTTTCAACCCTCCCGATTACGCTATCGTTAAGAACAGTGTGGCGCTCCGAGCCAAGACGAGTCAAACCGGGGCGGTTCGAGCCCTTGCGAGGGCGGGAAGGCGATGCCCGACACGGCTAACAGTCTGAAACAGCCGTCGGGTGCGCGGTTGAAAGGTCGGGACTATGGATAAGCACACAATAAAACTGCTGGCGCGGCGCGCCGGGCTAGACAAGGCCCTCGCGGAATTTCCTGAAGATGTCGCGGCTGCGGCTGAGCAGGCGGCTAAATCCGTTGCGAAGTTGAAGCCGCCGCTAGACCCGCGAGCCGAACCGTGGCCGCCGATGCGCGCCGGGACTGGGCCATGAGCGAACTGCAGTGGATGACCGCCGCACAGGCGGCGCAAGCGATTGCGGCCCGGCAGCTCTCGCCGGTTGAACTGATGTCGGCGCTTCTGGAGCGGATTGGCCGGCTCGAACCGAAACTGCACGTCTTTATTCGGCTGGACGGCGATGCAGCAATGGATGCTGCGAGAGCCGCGGAGGCCGAGATCGCATCGGGCCGCTTGCGCGGGCCGCTACATGGCGTGCCGGTCGGTATCAAGGACATCATCGATGTCGCCGGTCTGCCCACGACCTGCCACTCCAAGCTGCTGATCGGCCATCTTGCAGCGGCGGATGCGGTGTGCGTATCACACCTACGCGGCGCCGGAGCCATTGTGCTCGGCAAGCTCTCTACCCACGAATTCGCAATCGGCGGGCCGAGCTTCGATCTGCCCTGGCCACCAGCACGCAACCCGTGGAATACGGATCATCACCCCGGCGGGTCGTCCTCGGGCTCGGGCGCCGGCGTTGCCGCCGGCCTGTTCCCGATGGCGCTGGGCAGCGACACCGGCGGCAGCGTGCGCAATCCGGCCAGCGCGTGCGGCATTGTCGGGCTCAAGCCAACCTATGGTCTGGTGTCGCGCCGCGGCGTCTTTCCGCTTTCCTTTACGCTCGACCATGTCGGCCCCCTGACCCGCACTGTTGCCGATAGTGCGCTGATGCTGGAAGTCATCGCCGGCCACGACCCGCTGGACCCGAGCAGCGCCGCCGCGCCCGCCGGGCATTACGCGTCTGAGCTGGAACGAGGGACGCACGGGCTGCGTATCGGTTTCATCCGACATTTCCACGAGACCGACATGCCGGCCGACCCCGAGGTGAGCGACGCGCTCGAGCAGGTCGTTCACACCTTGACGAGTCTTGGCGCTGACGTCCGCGATGTCCGCCTGCCGACGCTCAATGAGTTCGCAGCCATCAACCGTGTGATCTTGCAGAGCGAGGCCTGGGCCATTCACGCCCCGTGGCTACGCGAGCGGCCCGGTGACTATGGCCAATTGGCCCGGCGCCGCCTGATGGCGGGGGCGTTCATGACCGCTGGCGATTATGTGCAGGCCTCGCGCCGGCGCCTCGAGATGATAGCGGCGGTCAAGGACGCGTTACGCGACGTCGATGTGCTGCTTTGTGCCAGTGCAATGGATCCACCCAGCCGGATCGAAGACGCGGTCGAAACTGAGCGTACCTACCCGCGGCAAGCACGCACGCCGTTCAACGTCACCGGACACCCCGCGCTGGCCATGATGGCAGGAATTGCGCGGAACGGTCTGCCACTTTCCGTCCAATTCGTCGGCCGTTATTTCGCTGAGACGACGCTGTTTCAGGTCGCGCGGGAATGGGAGCGCGCGGCTGGTACAAACGAGAAGCATCCGCATTTGGTCTAGCTCCGAGCATCATTGAGCCTGCCGCCTGAAAGATCCGGGATGGATGATTTCCGCCCCCGACCGCCCGCGTCAGTTTATGTTGTCGGGCCCTTCAGCATGGGCTATGTCGATTTTTATACCTTCCTAATCCCCCTCTATGGCCTTGCGCTTGGGCTCGACGCCTCAGAGATCGGTATCCTGGTCGGCGCGCGTTCAATTCTCGCCTTATTCCTATCGATCCATATCGGCGTCTTGATGGACCGATTCGGCTCGCGCAGGGTCAGCTTGTT
The DNA here is from genome assembly GCA_049799535.1 of Allostellaceae bacterium. Classification (GTDB taxonomy): domain Bacteria; phylum Pseudomonadota; class Alphaproteobacteria; order ATCC43930; family CGMCC-115725; genus AP-15. The sequence goes on from JBARIB010000414.1 coordinate 2,987, forward strand.
CTTCGTTTGGACGGGCATGGCATTGGCGCCGCTGTTTCCGCTGGTGTCCGGGTTCTGGGCCTTGCTGCTGCTGCAGCTGGTTAACGGCGCCGCCGTTTCCTTCGCTTGGTCGGGCGCGCAGACGCTGATCGCTCAGCTCGCCGAGGGCGATGCCGGATATATCGGCAAGTTCAGCTTTTTCGCCCGGCTCGGCTCAACGACCGCGCCGATTGCCGCCGGTGCGGTCTGGGATTATGGCGGAGCCTGGCCGGCCTATCTGCTTGGCGCCGCTTGGGGCGCGGTCTTGACGATCGCACTGCTGCGCACCCCCGAGGCTGAGGTTTTCGGGCCGCGGCCACGGGACGGAAGGGGACGAGCCCGGTTCCGTGCCCGCGATGTGTTACCCCGAGCTTCGGACTACATCGGCTCAATGCTGCTGATCGCCATTCCCGCCATTGCGCTGTCGATGGCCATCATGTCGATGCGCAATACGACATACAGCATCCAGACCTCGGTCTATGTCGTTTATCTCAACGGCATCGGGCTGGTCGGCACGATGATTGGCATCCTGTTTGCTGCCGCCGAGATGGCCAGCGGGTTCGGCTCCCTTTTTGCCGGGCGCGCCATGCGACTAGGCAATCCGCAGCGCACGATGCTGAGCGGCACCGTGTTGTCGATCTTGCTGATTTCGATGACCCCGCTGCTGGGAGGGATCTTTGCCTTGCTGCTGCTGTCGCAAGCAGTGCGTGGCTGGCTCGAAGGCGTAATCCAGCCTGTCATATTATCCGTGCAGGCGAGGGCAGTTGGTCGTCATCAACAGGGTGCGGTTGTGGGCCTGCGCCAGACCGGCCAACGGCTCACTTCGATCCTGGTGCCGCCGCTTATGGGTGCGGTCGCCGACCGTTGCGGTGCGAGCGAGAGCTTCGTAATCTTCGGCGGGTTTTTGCTGCTGTTGGCCATACCACTCGCGTTGATTACCCGGCGTTCCGCGCGATCCGGCACGCAGTCGAGAATCAGGCCCACCCTCGCCGATTGAAGCCCCGTCCCGCCAAGGCCTCTCAGTCAGCGCGAAAACACCCGGGGGGTTTGGCAGGCGCAGGCGGCGCGCTGCTATTCGGCGGACGCAGCAGCCCCCAGCACCACGCGCCGCCGTGCGAGCCAGCGGTCCGTGATCAGCGCTACCGATGCGGTCAGGATCATGACGATTACGCTGGCGCCGAACACCCATTGCGGGGCACCGCGATCTAGGATGAAGCCGAACATCAATGGCCCGACCATACCGCCGATGTTGAAGCCGCTAGTGACGACGCCAAAGGTACGGCCAATCGCGCCGGGTGGTGCGGCGGCGCGCACCAGCATGTCGCGCGACGGCATGATCAGCCCGCTGAGCAGGCCGGCGCAACACATCGCCCCGACCAGTGGCACGATGCCGAGCCCCATAGTGCCAATCGCCAGCACGATGCAGGCGTTGACGGCGTAGCCGACGGCTGCGACTTCGGCATGACGGCGGGTCAAGTCGGCAATGAAGCCGCCGGCCAGCACGCCCACCGCCTGTGCGCTCAGATACCCGGTCAGAGCCAGACTGGCGGCCGATAGGGGAGTGCCAAACGCGGCGGAGAGCGCCACCACCGAGAAGTTGCTGATCCCGCTGCCCGAGAGGCTGAGTAGCGCGAAAAACCCGGTGAGGACCAAGATCGCCGGGGTCAGCACGGAGGTGAGACCATGTCGCGTGGCGATTTGTCCCTCGTTGAGGTGCGAGCCAGCCGGAATATTGTCCACGCCCCGCATCAGGATCAGCGGGAGGGCCGCTACCAAGGCGATGCTACCGGCGGCGATCACCGCGAAACTAATCCCCAGCCCAGCCGCTAGGGCGAGTATTGTCACCGGCGCGATCGCGTTGCCCAGAAAGCCGGAAAAGGTGTGGATCGAAAAAGCGCGCCCGACCCGGGCGGAAGCGACGTGCGTTGACAAAATGGCATAATCGGCCGGATGGAACACACTGTTGGCTAAGCCGAGCAGCGCCATGGCCAGCAGTAGGCGCGAATAGGAGGGCGAAGATCCGAAGCTGATAAAAGCCAGCGCACTTAATACGAGCCCCGCAACAAGCATCCGCCGCGCGCCGATGCGGTCGACGAGGAATCCAACCGGCAATTGCGCCCCGATCGACAGAACGTTGGCAACGGTCAACGCGAAGCCAAGCTCGATGAAGCCGATCCCAAGCTGCGCGTTAAGAACAGGAAAAAGCGGTGGCAGGATCAGATTGTGAAAATGATTGACGAAATGCGCCAACGAAACCACCGCGATGGCGCGGTGCTCCTTGCCCTTCTTGTCGCTTACCTCGCGGCGCCCGCGACCCGTGGCGCCGCTTACCGCGGCTGCATCCGTCATCATTTCCCCTGTTCCTCCGGGAGCAGCGCTGAAGATAGTGATGCAAGACGCGCCACGACAAGCTTCGGCGCGGCAACTCTGCTTTGACTGGGTTGCGATCAATTTCGGCTTGCGGAAGGATCGGGGCGGTTGAACCGCCGCATGCGGCGATAGGCGCGTAGCTCAGTGGCAGAGCGCTCCTACCACATAGGAGAGGTCAGGGGTTCGATTCCCTTTCGCGCCTACCAAACAATACCTCCCTCCTACCGGACACCGCGTGCCAAGGGGGGCCGGCGGGTAATGCTCTGCGATTTCAAAACCTTAACCTGAATTTAGTGCCCACCAGCCAAACAAACCTAAAAAAATCCCGCCACGTGAGATTATCAACAAAGCGTTATGCCCAGTAAAGATGGGGTACTGCAGCCCATTTATTCTCTAATTTTCTGAGTTCAACTAACCCCTTTGACCTGGCTGTCGGGGATATCGTCGATGTGAGCGGCACAAGTCCGCCGTAACGGTGAAATTCCTTCCGCGGCTGCAGCCCACCAATCTTTTCCGTGCGGTCGCAATTTCGATCAGCGGACCGGCACCCACAGAATTTCTTCGATGTCGTCGACGCCTGTCGCGAGCATGATCAGGCGGTCGAAACCAAGCGCGATCCCGGCGCAATCCGGGAGACCCTCTTCGAGAGCAGCGAGGAAATCCTTGTCGATTGGATAAGTCTCGCCGTACAGGGCTTGTTTTCGGGCCTGGTCGGCCAGAAAGCGGGCGCGCTGCTCGGCCGGGTCGGTCAGCTCGCCGAAGGCATTGGCGAGCTCTAGACCGCAGACATAGACCTCGAAGCGCTCAGCGACGCGCGGGTCGTCGGCGCGACAGCGGGACAGCGCAGCCATCGAGGCGGGGTAATCATACAGGATCGTTGGCGCGCCGAGGCCGAGAGCAGGTTCGATCCGGTCGAGAAATATCCGAAAGAACAGCGTCTCCCAATCGTCTCCCGCATGCGGCGTAATTCCGGTGCCCACTGCGGCTGCAGCCAGGCGGCCGAGATCGGGGCTTTTGGGGTCCGGCGCGGTGGCTAGCAGGTCGATGCCGCAGTAGTCGCGAAAGGCCTCGGCAACACTGATCCGTTGCCACGTGCCTTTCGCGTCGGCAGTGCGGCCAAGCCAAGTCAGCGCCTCGGCGCCCGCTGCCTCCTGGCAGGCCCCTATCAGCGTGGCGCATTCCTCCATCAAATCGCCATAGGAGGCGCCGGCGCGGTACCATTCCAACATCGCGAATTCCGGATGGTGGGTCGCGGTGCGCTCGCCGTCGCGAAACACATGAGCGAGCTGCCAGATCCGCGGCATGCCGGCCACGAGGAGTTTCTTCATTGCGAATTCGGGCGAGGTATGGAGATAGCGCCGCATCACCCGGCCCTCTCTCGTATCATGAAGCTCGGTTGCAAAGGCCCGAAGATGCGGCTCGAGACCCGGGCTCACCTGCAACGCCGGCGTGTCGACCTCGACAAACCCGCGTTGAGCGAAAAAGCTGCGCACCGCGCCCAGAACCTCCGTGCGACGCGCCAAGATCTGACGCCGCGCCGCGAAACGATCGGGCCGCCACCATTCCTGCATCGTCCCACCCTCGTTGTTTCCAGTGCGCCGCCCTATGTTAGGGTCTGCGATAAACTCACGCCGCTCCCGAGATCCCACCCATGAAGATCAACGCCATCGATATCAAGCCGGGCAACGTGCTCGAACACCAGAACAAGTTGTGGCTTGTGCTGAAGCGCGAGCTGGTGCAGCCGGGCAAGGGCGGCGCCTTCGCCCAGGTCGAATTGCGCGATCTGCGCGGCGGCACGAAACTGAACGAGCGGTTCCGCACCCAAGAAACCGTGGAGCGCGTCCGCCTCGACGAGAAGGAAATGCAGTTTCTGTTCATGGACAACGGTCAGGCGACCTTCATGGACAACGACACGTTCGAGCAGATCGCGATCGCTCGCGAGACGATTGGAGACCCTGCCGATTTCCTGCGTGAAGGCATGGTCTGCAAGGTCATGCTGTATGAAGGCTCGGCGCTTTCCATCGAACTGCCGCCGAGCGTAGCGATGGAGGTCATCGAGGCCGACCCAGTCGTGCGGGGGCAGACCGCGTCTTCCTCCTACAAACCGGGGAAACTCGAAAACGGGCGCCGCGTAATGATCCCGCCGCATATCGGCCCTGGCACGCGTGTCGTCGTCAGCACCGCCGACGGGAGCTATCTCGAACGAGCGAAAGACTGAGGCCGTTATCGACTGTGGTAAGGCGACCGGTTGACGGAGGAGCTGAGACGTGGCGTTCCGGTCGCCGACTCTGAATGTGATGGCGAACGCCGCGCTGAGGGCAGCGCGCGGGCTTCTTCGCGATTTCGGAGAGGTCGAGCAGCTGCAGGTCTCGGTCAAAGGTGCCGGAGAATTCGTCTCGACCGCCGATCTCAAGGCCGAGCGCACGCTCAAATCCGAGCTCAAGAGGGCACGTCCCGGCTATGCGATGCTGTTCGAGGAGAGCGGGTCTGAGATAGGCTCCGACCCGCGGCACCGCTGGATCGTCGATCCGCTCGACGGCACCACCAATTTTCTACACGGCATCCCGCATTTCGCGATCTCGATCGCGCTGGAACGCGATGGCGAAATCATCGCCGGCGTGATCTATGAGCCCCTTCGAGACGAGATGTACTGGGCCGAGAAGGGAGCCGGAGCATACGTCAACGACCGCCGGCTGAGGGTCTCGGCGCGCCGGCAGCTTGGGGAGGCGGTCATCGGTACCGGCCTGCCCTTCGGCGAGCGCGCCGATTATGACATGTATATCGCCACCCTCGCGGCGGTAATGGGCGCGACCAGCGGGATTCGGCGCATGGGTTCGGCAGCCCTCGATCTCGCCTATGTTGCCGCCGGTCGTTTCGATGGGTTTTGGGAGTTTGGGCTGGCGCCTTGGGACATCGCGGCCGGCATTCTCCTCGTGCGTGAGGCGGGTGGCTATGTCAGCGACATTGCGGGCGGCCACGAGATGATGGGAAGCGGCGATGTGCTGGCGGCAAACACCCATCTTCACCTGCCGCTCGCCGCTTTGATCAAGGAAGCCGGCCGTGGAAGGCGCGCTGCGTCCTGATTCACGGCGGAGATTTCATTATTACCTAACTGCACAATGCGCTAATTTCGGCGGTTGGTCGGCGCCCGAGCGGAAAGCGCCTGCCGGTGCGGGCGAGGTCTTCAGAAGACAGTGAGCGTCAGCGCGATCTTAAGCGGCGACAGGTCCATCCAGTGAACCAGTCGCGCCGTTTTCTCGTTCGAATGGCATTGTTTCTGGTGCTCGTAGCGGGTTTGGCCGGATTGCTCGGGCCCTCCCTAGTCAGCGCCTTCATGGGCAACCCTGCGGTCAACGGCGTCATCCTCGGAATCTTGATCGCCGGCGTTATTTACATATTTCGCCAAGTGCTCCTCCTCGATCCCGAGCTTGATTGGATCCAGAACTTTCGGGATCCCGAGGCTGGGGTCGATACCCCTGCCGCACTGAGCCGCGCGCCCAGACTGCTCGGGCCGATGGCCCGCATGCTGAAGGCCCAACAGGGCCGGCGGGTCAGCCTGTCGGCGAGTTCGCTGCAGGCCTTGCTCGACGGGATCGCCTCGCGTCTCAACGAAACGCGCGAGACCTCGCGATACTTGATCGGGGTGCTGATCTTCCTGGGCCTCCTCGGCACCTTCTACGGATTGCTGGAGACGGTGCGCTCGGTCGGGGACGTCATCGGCGCACTGAACATCGGTGCAGGCGACGTCGCGCGCGCTTTTGCCGATCTCAAATCCGGGCTTCAATCGCCGCTGCGAGGAATGGGAACCGCCTTCAGCGCCTCTTTATTCGGACTCGCGGGCAGTCTCGTTTTGGGCTTTCTCGACCTGCAAGCCGGCCAGGCGCAGAATCGTTTTTATAACGAGCTCGAAGAATGGCTCTCCGCCTATACCCGGCTCTCTTCAGGGCCTCTCGGCGAGGGGGGCGACGGATCGGTCCCGGCCTATATCCAAGCTTTGCTCGAGCAGACCGCTGATAGCCTCGAAAATTTGCAGCGCATCCTCGGGCGCGGTGAGGAAAGCCGCATCGGTGCCAATACCACCCTCGGTACACTGACGGACCGTCTCGGTGTGCTCGGCGAGCAAATGAAGGCTGGCCAGATATTGATGGTGCGGCTAGCCGAGAACCAGCTAGAGCTGAAGCCGTCCTTGACCCGTCTGGCCGATGCCGTCGAGAACTCGCTGGGACATGACGAAGTCCTGCGCGGTCATTTGCGCAATATCGAGGCTTATGTGGCACGTCTCAGCGAAGATGTCGTACAGGGCAGAGAGCAGAGTGTGCAGGACCTCAGAGGAGACATCCGCATCGTCGCGCGCACGATCGCCGCTCTGGCGGAAGACGCCCGGCGCTGACGCCTTCTAGTCTTCCAACCTATGGCACTCACATCGCGAAATTCGCGCCGCTCCAGCATCGACATCTGGCCCGGCTTCGTCGACGCCCTGTCGCAGCTGCTGATGGTGATCATCTTCGTGCTTCTAGTGTTCACCGCCGGACAATTCTATCTCGGTGTCGCCCTCTCGGGCCGCGACCAGGCTCTGCAGAAACTGCAGCAGCAGGTCGATGAACTCGCGAATCTGCTCGCTCTCGAACGGCGCACGAGTGAGGAGCTTCGTTCCGGAACGGCGCAGCTATCGTCGCAGCTGAAGAGCGCGCTCACGGAACGTGACGAGCTGAGCGGTAAGCTGCGCGACGCCAATACGCTCGTCAGCGCCGACAAGGAGAAGATCGAGCTGCAGCTCAAAGAAATCGAGAGCCTGCGGCGCGACCTCGAAGCGCTGAAGACTGTGCGAGCCGATCTCGAATCGAAGATCGCCGCCCTCGCCCAGCAGCAGCAGATTACAACGGCCTTGCGCGACCGCTCCAAGGAGCTCGAAGCTCAGCTTGCCTCCGAGCAAGAGAAGACGTCTCTCGCCCAAAAGGAATTAGATGCTCGCGATGTCCGGCTGCGCGAACTCACCAGCCGCGCCGAGGGTGCGGAGCAAGCGCTGAGTTCCGAGAAGGAGGTCAGTCGACAGGCGCTCGCCCGGGTCGACGAGTTGAATGCGCAGATCGCCTCTCTGCGCGAGCAGCTGTCGCGCATCGCTGCCGCCCTCGATGTGTCCGAGGCGAAGGTCAAGGAGCAGCAAGGGCAAATCGTCGAGCTCGGGAAACGGCTCAATCTCGCCCTCGTCAACAAAGTCGAGGAGCTCGCCCGCTATCGCTCCGAATTCTTCGGCCGGCTGCGTGAAATCCTCGGCGATCGGCCGGATATCCGTATCGTCGGAGACCGCTTCGTGTTCCAGTCGGAGGTGTTATTCGAGCCGGGTAGTGCCGATCTCGGCGATGACGCCAAAAAGCAACTCGCGCCAGTAATCGGAGCACTCAAGGACATCGCTGCCAAAATCCCGCCGGATATAAACTGGATCTTGCGTGTCGACGGGCACACGGATCGTCGCCCAATCAACACGCCACAGTTCCCCTCTAACTGGGAATTGTCGACGGCGCGGGCGATATCGGTCGTGCGCTTTGCCATCGACGAAGGAGTGCCGGCATCCAGGCTGGCTGCGGCTGGTTTCGCTGACAAGCAGCCCTTGGATCCGCGAAATAACGAGGATGCCTATCGCCGCAATCGGCGTATAGAGTTGAAGCTGACGGAACGCTAGCTCCGCCGCGTGGCTGGGGCCGACGCGGATCTTGTGACGAATTCGCCCGACCGGTTGTGTCTTCCACAAGGAGATCGGACATGCGTGCGCTCATGCTCGCTCTCCCTCTACTCCTCCACGGCCGTCGAAGAGACTGCCGTACCATCAGCCGTGGCGCAGCTAACCGAACTATTGCGTAAACCTGGCGTTTCCCTAGTTCCGAAGGCCGATGCGGCGGAATGTGCCAGGGAAGGAGAGACCTGCACGCGTAACGAGCAATGCTGCCCCGCCTCGAGTGCGCCGGTGCACCCCCAGCGACCGGTACGACCGAGGACTGAACGGCAGTTCCGAGTAGAACGCGCTGTGCGAGCCGCGTGAACGGAGGCGGGGAGTCAGCGCGCCTGCTATTGCCATATCATGTCGACTCGCCTATGCGCGAGCTCATGGCTGAAATTGCGCCTGCGAGCGGAACAGCGCGGACCAGCGCGGAAGGCGGACGGCCGGTAACAGCCGAGAGCACGTTGCGCGACAGCGAGGTGTTCCTGCTCGTCCTCGCGCTGGGCGCTGGGGTGGCGGCAGGAGTCGGGGTTGTGCTGATGGACCTCTTGCTCGCGCTGATACGCGAGCTGGTCTTCAACCTGCCCTCTGACGGGCACCTGGGCGAACTCGACGTTGGCCCGGCGCGGGTGTTGGCAATGCCGGTCCTCGGAGGGGTGCTAGTCGGGTTGACCTCGGCCCTATTTCGGCGCTGGCGGCCCCGCGAGGTCGTTGATGCGATCGAGGCGAACGCGCTCTTCGGCGGCCGAATGTCGGTTCCGGATAGCCTCGGGTTGGTCGTGACGACTCTGCTCTCCGGCGGGTTCGGCGCGTCCGTGGGACTCGAAGCGGCTTATACCCAGCTCGGTGCCGCTTTGGCGTCGCGACTCGGCAGAGCGACCGGGCTGCGACGGGATGACATTCGCACACTGGTTGGATGCGGCGCTGCCGGTGCGATCGCGGCGGCGTTCAACGCCCCTCTTACCGGCGCTTTCTACGCGTTCGAGCTGATCATCGGCAGCTACACCTTGCAAGCCCTGGCCCCCGTCGGCATTGCGGCGCTGACCGGGGCGCTGGTAGTCCGGGGCTTGATTGGCTCAACTCCGATATTCGTGGTCTGGCACGAAATCACGATTTCGGCTTCCGATTACCCGGTATTTTTCGTTCTAGGTCTCGCTTCGGCCGGGCTCGGTATTCTGGTTATGAAGGGCGTGACCTCGACCGAAGCTCTATTCCGCCGGCTGGCTGTGCCGCGTTGGGCCCGGCCCGCGCTCGGCGGCGTGCTGATTGGTGGCATTGCTCTGCCCTTCCCGCAAATCCTCGGCAGTGGCCATGGCGGCATCATGCACGTGCTACATTCCGGGTTCGACCTACCTTTTCTCGCCGGGCTGATAATTGCGAAGATCGTTGCCTCGGCAGTCTCGATCGGCTCGGGATTTCGTGGCGGTCTGTTCAGCACCTCGCTGTTTCTCGGGAGCCTTTTCGGCAGCCTCTGCGGCGAGGCGCTGGCGCGGTTCGGCCCGCAACTCCACCCGGACCCGCTGGTTTACACCTTGGTGGGCATGGGGGCGGTTGCCGCGGCAATTGTCGGCGCGCCAATGACGATGATCATGATCGTGCTAGAAACGACCGGCGATTTCGTCGCGACCATAGGCGTCATGGTCGGCGTAGTCACGGCGGCGATCGCGGTGCGCCATTGGTTTGGCTATTCCTTCGCAACCTGGCGCTTTCATCTGCGTGGTCTGACGATACACAGCCCTGAGGACGTCGGGTGGATCAACGAGCTGCTGGTCGGGCCGATGATGCGGCGTGACCCGGCGGTCATTGCCGCTGATTTGCCTATCAAGGAACTCCGCCAGCGCTTTCCCGCTGGAAGCACCCGGCATGTCTTCGTCGTCGACGATCGTGGCGCGTTCTGCGGCATTATCGATCCCGGCGAGGCCGGGCTATCAAACGGCGCTGAGGCGGCTGGGACGGTGGACGAACTCCTCACACAACCGGCGCCGTTCCTGTTGCCGGGCGACAATCTGCGGTCCGCGCTCGACCGGTTCAGTCAAGCTGCGAAAGAGACCTTGCCGGTCATCAACAACACCAAGGACCGCCGGATCATCGGATATATGAGCGAGGCCTACGCGTTGCGCCGTTATGCCCACGAGCTTGAACGGCATCGTGGTGGGCGGCAGGATGATGCAGGCATCTTCAGTCCGATAAGCGGAGAAGACCGTTCGAAGCCAGAGCAACAGCCGCAAAATAGATGAAGAAATTTCCGGGCGCTGCGATACAATGAAGCAACGCTACTTAATGGGGCGCGGACTCGCCCGGTTGCCCTCACGAGGAGAGGATGGCTTCGCCTGGACGTGGGCCACAGAATATTGTGGCGTCTTCATCTTACGGTACCCATCGGCCGAGCAAGATGTCGGCGCGACTGGCTGGTCCTACGAACCGTGAACGCCCTGACAGCCGTTTGGAACCCGGACAGCGAGATCGGTTAGAAGAGTGGCGGATTGGGCCAGACCTGAGATCGACGGCTTCGGGGTGACCTGAGGCGACAGGAGCGCCGATGCGCGCTCTGTTGATCGCAAACGGCTCGTAAAGGTTAATAGCGGCGCGCGGCTGCCGCCGACGGATGAGGAGTATCGTGATGGCGGAGGTCGTAGCCCGTGATCTTCGAGTTTCGGTGGCGGGGAGGCGCACATCCCTCCAGAAGATCGCGCGCCGCAAATCGACGATCGCGTTCTTGATGGCGTTGCCGCTAATCGCGATCGTCGCCTGCCTGGTGATCTATCCCGCCCTCTACTCGATCCATCTGGCGACCCTGAACAAGTCGATGCAGCATTTTGTCGGCTTTGGGAATTTCGAGTTCCTGTTCAGACGCAACACGTTCTGGATGGTGGTCGAGCAGTCGCTCCTCTTTGCGATTACCGCGGTCATCTTCAAGGCCGTGGTCGGGTTTATCGTTGCCCATTTCGTGCATAACCTGCCGGCCAAGGGCCAACGGAAATGGCGTGGGATGCTGCTGATCCCATGGGTGATTCCGCCGGCGATGAGCACGCTTGCCTGGCTGTGGCTGTTTGACCCGTCCTACAGCGCGTTCAACTGGGTCTTCGCCCATCTCGGGATTCCTCAAGTTGCTTGGCTTGGCAACCCTTATTGGGCACGTTTTTGCGTGATACTCGTGAATGTCTGGGTCGGCTCGCCTTTCTTCATGATCATGTATTTAGCCGCACTGAAATCCGTGCCGGAGCAATTGCACGAAGCAGCGGCGATCGATGGTGCCAACTGGTTTCAAAAAATCTGGTACATTAACCTACCAATGATGCGTAACATTATTCAAATCACTGCGTTGTTCTCATTGATAGTCACCTTCGCAAATTTTGATATCGTCAAGATTTTGACCAATGGCGGACCCGTCGATCAAACCCATGTGTTCGCGACCTGGGCGTTCACATTGGCGATTTGGGGGAACGATATCCCGCTCGGTGCATCCGTCTCGCTATTCATGGCACCCATACTAGCGGTTGCTGCATTTTTCATCTTGCGCAACGTGCGCCGCCGCGGGAACGAAGCATGACAATGACGACGGCAACTGCAACTACCGCAGGCTCTGACGCCCGCCTCGCCCGCTATGGCAGCATTTCGCGCGGCCGGCGCAGAACTCTGTTCTGGTCGTATTTCTTCCTGATCCTGTTTGTAATTTTCTTTCTCACCCCGCCGGTCTACATGCTGATCACTTCGCTCAAAACGAGCGCAGAGATCTCGGCGGCGACTAATCCTTGGTGGGTCTACCACCCGACCTTGTCGAATTATATCGAGTTGCTGACGCAGAACCAGTACCTGACATTCTTCCGCAATTCGGCGGTGGTCTCGGCATGCGTCGTGTCGCTGACGATGGCAGTTAGCATCCTTGCGGCTTTCGCGTTGTCTCGAATGAGGTTTTGGGGATCGGCGACCTTGGCGACCGGCGTTTTCCTGACCTATCTGATCCCGGAATCGCTGCTGTTCATTCCGCTCTTCAAGACCTTCGCCTTTATTCACGACAAAACTGGCATCGAGTTGATCAATCACTGGTGGGTGCTGATCATTCTTTACCCGACGTTGACGGTGCCGTTCTGCACCTGGATCATGATCGGCTATTTCTCTAGCATACCAAAGGAACTCGACGAAGCGGCGCTAATCGATGGGGCCAGCTACTTTCAGTTGCTGATGCGGATTTTCATCCCAGTAGCAGTGCCGGGGATCATCGCGGCCACGATCTTCTGCTTCACCGTGTCCTGGGCGAATTTCCTCTATCCGCTCGCCTTCACGACATCTGCCGACCAGCTGGTGCTACCCGTCGGCATCGTTACCACTCTGATCAGGGGCGATGTCTATAATTGGGGGCAAATCATGACGGGCGCCCTGCTTGGGGCGGCCCCGCCTCTGATCATCTATGCGTTTCTCATGGACTACTACATTTCCGGCCTGACCGCTGGGGCGACGAAAGGATAGGACATGGCGCAAGTCGCGCTTCGAAAGATTGTCAAGACCTTCGACCGGACCCCGGCGGTCCAGGGCATAGATCTCGACATCGCAGATCGGGAGTTCATCGTGCTTGTCGGACCGTCCGGATGCGGCAAGAGCACGACCTTGCGCATGATAGCGGGACTCGAAGAGGCCACCTCCGGCGAGATCTATATCGGCGACCAGCTGGTCAATGATGTGCCGCCAAAGGACCGGGACATCGCGATGGTGTTCCAGAACTACGCGCTCTACCCGCATATGACGGTCTTCGAGAACATGTCTTTCGGGCTGCGGCTGAAGAAGTTCCCGAAGCCGGAAATAAGAGAGCGCGTCCAGGCCGCCGCCCGCATTCTCGACATAACCGACCTTCTCGACCGCCGCCCAAAACAGCTGTCAGGGGGCCAGCGGCAGCGCGTCGCAATGGGTCGGGCGATCGTTCGCAATCCGAAGGTCTTCCTGTTCGACGAGCCGCTCTCGAACCTGGATGCCAAATTGCGCGTCCAGATGCGCACCGAAATCAAGAAAATCCATCAGACGGTCACGACCACAACGGTGTACGTCACGCATGATCAGGTCGAGGCGATGACCTTGGCCGACCGGGTCGTCATCATGAACGGCGGACGGATTGACCAGATCGGCACGCCCCACCAGGTTTATCACAACCCGCAGACGCAATTCGTCGCCGGCTTCATCGGCTCGCCGACGATGAATTTCCTGCCTTGCCGGCTAGTCGAGAACGGCGCCGGGCTGACCGTTCGGCTGTCGGACTGGCTCTCTTTTCCGGTGCCGCCTTCGCGGGAAGCACGGTATCGTCCGCGGGTCGGCCAGGAGCTGATCTTCGGACTTCGTCCCGAGCATATCAGGGAGGGTCGCGGCGAAGTGCCGCCCGGCTCGGCCGCCTTCGAGGCGCGGCTCGACGTCGTCGAGCCGATGGGCATGGAGACGATGGTTTATTTCATCGTCGACGGCGTCGAGGTCTGCGGTCGGGTTGATCCCGTCACTGCCGGCAACGTCGGGGAGCCGATGCGGCTCATCGCCGATCTCAACCAGATGCACCTGGTTGACCCGCGCACCGAATTGATAATCTAGGCCGACCGATCTCTCATATTCGACATTTTGCGGGCGAGGGCGCGAGCTCTCGGGCGCGGTCTATATTTTCGAAGACCTGCAAAGCTGGCGGCGAGCGGGATAGCGGCCAACTAGCGATAGCGGCGGAATAGGAGGCAATGGCTGAGGACACCCCGCAACTGACGGTTAACGGCAAGGTCGTCCTCATCACGGGCGCGGCACGCGGTATCGGGCAGGAGTTTGCAAGAAGCTTGGCAGCGGCAGGTGCGGATGTTGTTGCCGCGGATGTCAGAGATTGCTCGGCAACGCTCGATCTCATAAAGGCAGAGGGCGGGAAGGCGATCGGCATCAAGCTCGACGTCAGAGATGCTGCCTCTGCGTGTGATATGGTCGCGGTTGCGACCAGCGCGTTTGGGCGTGTTGACGCGCTGATAAACAATGCTGCGCTATATGGAGCATTGCGGGGCGGCCGTTTCGACGCGATCAGTGAAGCGGATTGGGACGCGGCCATGGCGGTCAACGTCAAGGGGATCTGGAACTGTTGCAAGGCGGCGGTTCCGGCAATGCGCCGCGCAGGGGGCGGCAGCATCGTCAACCTCGCCTCGCTCGCTGCGACGTACGGCATGCCCTTTGGCCTACATTACACTACATCGAAGGCGGCGGTAATCGGCCTAACCCGGGGGCTCGCTCGCGAACTCGGACGCGACCGGATACGGGTCAACGCGCTGGCGCCGAGCGCGGTGTTGACCGACGGCACCCGCGAGTTCTTTGGCGACAGGCACGATCGAGCCCTCGAAGTGATCAAAACTGGGCAGTCGATCCAGCGGAACCTGACCCCGCCCGATGTCGTCGGTGCTGTGATATGGCTCATCTCTGATGCCAGTCGGTTCGTAACGGGTCAGACCATCGCCATCGATGGCGGCACGGTCATGCTCTAAGTCTAAGCAATTCGGAATACCCGGCGACGCTGAATGGAAAGGTGGAGCTGATAAGCGGAGCGGGAGGCGGCCTATCGACCGCGCCGCGGCGGAAGCGGCCGCCCGGCTTCTCCGAGCCGAGCGGTGTTGCCGCTGATGATTGCGCGGGCAGCGCGACTCGATCATCTTCATCGCCTCCCAACGAGACAGAACGCATGCTGCGCCGCTATGCAGCATCGAGGCAGCTCGTGAAAGGCTTGGTCCAAAGCCACCTGTTGCGGCGGCTTGGTAATCTGAAAGAGATCGCTGCAGCCGCGATGTTTCTGGCCAGCGATGCTTCAAGTGTCGTTGCCGGCACCGACTTGCTGGTCGACGGAGGATATACCGCGATCCGACCGGCCTGTACGTCGTTAGGTTCAGGCAGTCAGAAGTTGTTCGACGCGTTGCGTGGCAGTGGTCTCGTCGATCCGCTCGACTGCGGCAAACTCGCGCACGAGCCGGTCCAGAGCTGCCTGATAGATCTGTCGCTCGCTGTATGATTGCTCCGGCTGACCAGTATTACGATACAGGTCACGCACCACTTCGGCTATTGAACCTGGATCTCCCGAAGCGATCTTGGCCTGATATTCTTGGGCACGGCGGCTCCACATCGTCCGCTTGGCGCGGGATCGCCCACGCAATTTTGCAAGAGCGGCATCCATTTCCTTCCGGCTCGACAATCGCCGTAGCCCCGATACTTTGGCTTTGGCAAGCGGAACACGCAGCGTCATGCGGTCCTTGTCGAAGTGCACTACGAATACGCTCAACGTGTATCCGGCGATCTCCTGGATCTCAATACCGAGAATCTTGCCGACGCCGTGTGTCGGGTAGACAACGAGATCGCCCGTGTCAAAGGGAAGCTGATCTGAATTCATATTCATCTCTCACAAGCGAGCCCGCATGGCGCTGCCAAGACCCTTCGGTCGACCGCCGACTCAAGCGACGGCCACTGTCGCAACTCGTCGAAGAGCGCGGAATCGAAGGGGAGGTCAGCAATGGCACCAGGTGATCATATCATCTCGACCCTGCTGAAAGCCAGCGGATCGGCGCATATCCGATCCGCCAATCCGGGACGACACCCGAATTCAGCGAGCCCAACTGCCACCTATCCTAGCTGCCCCCGGGTTCCGGACTGAAGTATTTCTCGTATTTGTCCTGCACGTCCTTGAAGTCATCCGCGTCTGCCGGGTATGGCTTCTTGCGGGTTATGTTCGGCCAAGTCGACGCGTACTGTCGGTTGAGCTCGAGCCATTTCTCCGCCGGGGGCTCGCTATCGGGTATGATCGCCTCGACTGGGCACTCCGGCTCGCACACCCCGCAATCGATGCATTCGTCGGGGTGGATCACCAGCATGTTCTCACCCTCATAAAAGCAATCGACCGGGCAGACTTCCACGCAATCCATGTATTTGCAGCGAATGCAGGCTTCAGTGACGACGTAGGTCATGGTGTCGTATTCTTCTCCTGAGATCCCGGCGGCCCTCCGTCGGATAGATCAGGTCGCCTCGTCAACGCCCAGCCGCTTAAGTACACGGCGGCGCGCCATACCGCGCTCGCGATCGGGCACATAGATCAGCCCACCGACGCGGCGCAGCAGACTATCCTCGTAATCGTCCAATACTCGATCCGCGTATGCAACTTCCCAAAGCATTTCGATCAGCTCGACCCGCTCCTCGTACGACAGCCGCTTGTTGATGATTCGAGTGAAATGGAATAGCTCGGCTGCTTCCGAGGCCGCCGCCTCTCCCGCGGCGAGCAGCGCACGCGCGTCGGAGGCAGGCAGGTTGAACCGGCTCTCGAGCAGCTCCGCGATGATCTTCCGCTCCTTCTCGTCGAAATGGTCATCGCAGTTGGCCGCTTCAATCAGCAGCGCGGCCAAGGCCAGCTGGAGCTCATCCGACCGACCGCCAGTCCTGCCCCGGTCATCCGATCGCTCACCGCTGATCCACGCTCGTATGCTGTCGATCATCATCTTGCCTAACACGCAGACCGAACCCCGGCAACCCCACGCAATTTGGGGTCTTGCCGGGCGCCGTCACCCGGTGAGGTCAGGGACGGAAATGATCCCCCTTGCTAAACGTTATCGGCCGATTTTGCGACTTTGAATGAAGGAGCGAGTGTGTGACGAAGCGTGGCGACATTGTTGTCCTCCACTTTGCCGGTCAGATGCCGCTCGCCGGCATTGCCTGGCAGGCGATCCATTACCTCGTTGGCCTGGAGCGCTTGGGCTATCGGGCTTGGTATGTCGAAGATGGCGGGGCCAATCCTTTCGACCCGAGGGTAAACAGCATCGCCATGGAATGCGACTATAACGTTCGCTATCTCCAGCAGAGTATGGAGCGCCACGGTTTCGGTCAGCGCTGGTCTTACTGGGACGCTATCCGCAACATCCATTACGGTCTCTCGGACCAACAGGTCCATACACTCTACCGCAAAGCGGACGCTCTCATAAACCTTTGCGGCGCAACCCAGTTGCGGGAGGAACATCTCGTATGTCCGATCCGCATCATGGTCGACACAGATCCGGGATACGAACAAATCAAATATGCGAAAGCCGATCAGGCGTCGCGCACTTATCTTGACGCCCACACACACTTCTTCACCTATGGCGAGAATCTCGGGGCCGAGGACTGCCCGCTGCCCTTGTGCGGCATTCCGTGGCGTCCCACTCGGCCGCCGGTCGATCTCGAGCTTTGGCCCGAGCCTTGTGACACGCCGGTCTGTTTCACGACCATCGGCACATGGGAGAACAAGGGCAAGAATATCGAATTTGGCGGCTCGCGCTATATTTGGTCAAAGCACCTCAATTTCCTCCGCTACCTCGATTTGCCGAGGCTGCGCGCGAACACCTGTTTTCGACTAGCGATGCTGGCGCCAGACGAGGAGGTGCGGACGGCGATAGCGAGCGGGGGGTGGGGTCTCGTCGACCCGCGGCCGATCTCGGCAGATCCAGTGCGTTACCGAGAGTTCATCGCGCGCTCCCGGGGTGAGTTCACCGTGGCGAAAGACATTTACGTCCAACCGCAGACTGGTTGGTTCAGCGATCGGAGCGTTTGCTATCTCGCTGCTGGCCGGCCTGTCGTGACGATGCGCACCGGGTTCAGCAAGTTCTACCCGGTCGGTCACGGCTTGTTTGAGTACTCGAGCCATGAGGAGGCGCTCGCGGGCATCGACACCATTGCCGCCGCTTACACCGCTCACAGCCGGGCGGCACGCGAGCTGGCCAGGGAATATTTCGCGGCGGATCGCGTTCTCGGCGCGCTGTTGACGCGGTGCGGTCTATGAGGCCGCTGCCTGACCGCTTGACAGCGACAGCAGGCTAACGCTCAGATCCTCCTGGTTGATTCGCACCACGGCGGCGGCTCCGGAAGGCACAACCCACAGGACCCAGAAAATGGGCGTTTTTACAACCTGGCTCGCCGCCGCGCCCGCCACTCCGCGCTGTCCAGCGGCTGATGCGCCGGGCTTCTTAGGGTCCGACAATGACGCATTCTGGAACCGGCTCTCATTCGGCCTCGTGGTCGTCGGCACCGCCCTCGTAATATTGACTTTTCGTGATTACGGCGTCACCTGGGATGAGGATGTCCATAATTGGTACGGTAATTTTGTTTTAAATTATTATCTCTCGTTTTTCGGTGACACAACGGCGCTGCACTGGCGAGACCTTTATAACTACGGTGCCGTCTTCGACATGACGGCTGCAGCGCTCAACCGAATCTCTCCGTTCGGGGTTTACGAAACCCGCCATCTTCTAAATGGGCTCGTCGGAGTTCTTGGACTGATCGGCTGTTGGAAGCTAGCCGACGCCGTTGCGGGGGCGCGCGCGGGCTTCATTGCCGCGCTGTTTCTGATTCTGATCCCAAACTACTACGGGCAGATGTTTAACAACCCGAAGGACATCCCCTTCGCGGTCGGCATGGTTTGGAGCACCTATTACTTGGTCCGGATCGTGCCGGTACTGCCCCGGCCCCCGCTCCGGCTATTGGCCAAACTCGGCGCGGCGATCGGCTTGGCGATGGGGGTAAGGATCGGGGGACTGTTGCTGATCTTTTATCTGGGCCTCCTTTTAGCGGCCGACGGGGTCTGGCGGGCGATCGCCGCGCGCCGCGCTGCGGTGCTCTTGGGAGCGGTATGGTCGGGCGTTTGGCGCGTTCTCGTTCCCGTGGCTCTCGTCGCCTACCCAGTCATGTTGCTGTTCTGGCCATGGGCTCAGACCGATCCGATCGAAAATCCGTTTCGCGCGCTTGCGTTCTTCTCACATCAGATTTTTCCTTTTTCCACGCTATTTGCTGGACAATTAGTTCCTGCCAGCAACCTGCCCTGGACTTATCTACCTACCTACATCGCCCTCGCTCTTCCGGAACTCATTCTGGTCTTGTTCATCGGCGCCCCCGTAATGGCTGGAGTAGCTTGGTGCAGGAAGGGCTTCCGCCTGCGACGCGAACCGCTGTTTGCATACCTTATAGTCGGTATCGGAATCATCTTTCCGGTGACCTATGCGATTGCGATAAAGGCGGTGCTGTTCGATGGCATGCGCCATTTTCTCTTTGAGTTGCCGTTGATCTCGGTGGCCGCGGCGCTTGCTGCCGATCCGGTGGTTGATTGGTTGGCCCGCTTCCCGTACCCTCGGCCTATTTGGCTGGCGGTTGCACTCTACGGCTTCGCGCATGTCGCGATTATGGCGATGCTGCATCCCGACCAATATGTCTACTACAATGGCTTCGTCGGCGGAGTCGAGGGCGCGCAGCGCAAGTTCAAGCTCGATTATTGGGCCAATTCATACGCGGAAGCGGTGCGGGGGCTAGAGGATCATCTGCGCGCCAAGTTCGGCACGGATTTCGAGGAACATGAATTTACGGTGGCTGTGTGCGGTCCGCCAATCTCGGCAGACTATTATTTCCCGCCGAATTTCCGCTTCGTTCGAGACCGCAAGAGGACGGACTTTTTCATCGCCTTTACCAAAGACAATTGCGACCGATCACTGCCGGGCCGACCGATTTATCGGGTCGAGCGGATGGGCGCCTTACTGTCGATCGTGCTTGATCGCCGAGGCCTCGTCGCAGCGGGGCGAGAAGCGGGCCAGGAGGGTGCCGACCTGCCATTTAAGTTGGCCCCGAATTAGGGCGACTGTTGCACTTACTGCGGGGGGTCCACAGAAGAGTCGAGATGCAACGCGCCGAATATGACAAGCTCGACCGCGCTGAGGGCCATATGTGGTGGTTCGTTGCGCTGCACGAGAACCTTTTGTTGGCCGGGCGCCGAGCCGGGATCGACCAAGTTGATTTGCCTGTCCTCGATGCCGGTTGCGGAACCGGTGGCTTCCTAACTCGCTTGGGCGAGCGATACCGGAGCAAAATCCTGCTCGGGGTAGACCTCGATCCGCAAGCTTGCCTGCGCGCGGCCA
>JBARIB010000415.1:0-5255 GCA_049799535.1 Allostellaceae bacterium
CATTATCTGACGGTGGCCGCGATCCTGTTCACGCTCGGTATCTTCGGCATCTTTCTTAACCGTAAGAACGTGATCATCATGCTGATGTCGATCGAGCTGATGTTGCTCGCGGTCAGCATCAATTTCGTCGCGTTTTCGGTGTTTCTGAACAATCTCATAGGCCAAGCCTTTGCGATGTTCGTATTGACGGTCGCCGCGGCGGAGGCGGCGATCGGTCTTGCCATCCTCGTCGTCTACTTCCGTAATCGCGGCACGATCCGGGTTGAGGACATCAACATGATGAAAGGGTAGGCGTTGGCTGTCGCCGTCGTCTTTCTTCCTTTTCTTGCCGCGGTGATCGTCGGGTTCTTCGGCCGGGTAATTGGCGACCGCGGCTCGCAGCTCATCACCTGTGGCGCCCTGCTGCTGTCAGCGGTGCTCGGCGGCTTCCTGTTTCGCGACATCCTGTCGGCCGATCAAGTCCAGGTCATTCCATTGGCGCAGTGGATCACCGCCGGCGGGGTCGACGTCTCATGGTCATTGCGGCTCGACACGCTGAGCGGCGTGATGATCCTTGTTGTGACCATCGTCTCATCGATGGTCCATGTCTACTCGATCGGCTACATGGCGGAGGATCCATCGATCCCACGCTTTATGGCCTATTTGAGTCTGTTCACCTTTTTCATGCTGGCACTAGTGACGTCGAACAACTTCGTCCAGCTTTTCTTTGGCTGGGAAGGCGTCGGCCTGATGTCGTACCTGCTTATCGGCTTCTGGTATGATCGCCCCTCGGCCAATGCCGCGGCGATCAAGGCGTTCATTGTCAACCGGGTCGGCGATTTCGGTTTTGCCCTTGGCATTTTCGCGACCTTCGTCATCTTTGGCAGCCTCGATTTTGGCACGGTCTTTGGCGCGGCGCCAAAAGCCGTCGGGACGACGATGGAATTCCTCGGCTGGCGGGTGGACTCACTGACTCTCGCCTGCATTCTTCTGTTCATCGGGGCGATGGGGAAGTCGGCGCAGATCCCCCTTCATACCTGGCTGCCCGACGCGATGGAGGGCCCGACCCCGGTTTCCGCATTGATCCATGCGGCGACAATGGTGACGGCGGGCGTCTTTATGGTCGCGCGGCTCTCGCCGATGTTCGAATATGCGCCGACCGCGCTCGCCGTCGTCGGGGTCATCGGCGGAACGACGGCGGCCTTCGCCGCCAGCATCGGGATGGCGCAGAACGACATCAAGCGCGTCATAGCCTGGTCGACATGCAGTCAGCTCGGCTACATGTTTGCCGCCGCCGCCGTCTCGGCTTACGCCGCGGCGATGTTCCATCTGTTCAGCCACGCCTTTTTCAAGGGCCTCCTGTTCCTCTGCTCCGGATCGGTCATCCACGCAATGGGCGGCGAGCAGGACATGCGCCGGATGGGCGGCCTCTGGCGCAAGATCCCGTGGACCTATGCGACGATGTGGGTCGGCGCGCTGTCGCTCAGCGGCATACCGCCCTTTTCCGGCTATTTTTCGAAGGACACTATCCTCGAAGCGGACTGGGGGGCGGGGACGCCGGTTGGCCACTACGCGTGGGTGCTCGGCACAGTGGCGGCGTTCATGACTGCCTTCTACATCTCGCGCGTGATGTTCATGACCTTTCACGGCGAACCGCACGCGGACGAGGAGACGATGCACCATGCGCATGAGAGCCCGTGGGTCATGGTGATACCACTCCTCGTTCTTGCTTTTGGCGCCACCTTCTTCGGCTTTATCGGCTACGATTTTTTTGTCGGCGGCGAGCGCGTGAGCTTTTGGAAGAGTTCGATCTTGGTACTACCGCAGCTTGATTCTCTCGCCAGGGTAGAAGAGATACCGCAGCTCGTCCGCTTTATGCCGCTGATCTTCGGTCTCTTAGGAATCGCCACGGCCTATCTCTTCTACATCTTCGACAAGACGATCCCGACGCGCCTCGCATCGCGTTTCCGCGTGCTCCACCTATTCCTGCTGAACAAATGGTACTTCGACGAGCTCTATGACTGGCTCTTCGTGCGGCCGGCGATGGCGATCGGCGACGGGTTGTGGAAGGGCGGCGACGGTGCGATCATCGACGGACTAGGGCCGAATGGCGTCGCCGCGGTGACCCGCGACCTCGCGCGGCAGGCGAGCCGTCTCCAGACCGGGTATCTCTACCATTATGCGTTCGCGATGATGATCGGACTTGTCGCGATCGTGACCTGGTACCTATTCCCGCGGTGAGAGGCTGGTGAGTACGCCGCGCACACAGTCATGGCCGGATTTGATCCGGCCATCCACGCCGCCTCGCCGCAGAGCTTCCGTGGATGCCCGGGACAAGCCTGGGCACGACGGAAAGGGTCGGGCGTCGCGGCAGCAGGGCCACCGATGACTCATTGGCCACTGCTGTCGCTCGTGACTTTTGTTCCGCTGGTCGGCACCGCGTTTATCCTGATGGCGCGCGGTGACGAGGCGGTGGTCGCGCGCAATGCGCGCTGGATCGCGCTGTGGACCTCGCTGGTCGATTTTGCGCTGTCGGTGGTGCTGTGGGTCCAATTCGATCCGAGCACCGCCGACTTCCAATTTGTCGAGCGGGCCAGCTGGGTTAAGCTCGGCGGCTTCAACTTCAACTATCACATGGGGATCGATGGCATTTCGCTGTTCTTTGTGCTGCTGTCGACGATCCTGACTTTCCTTTGCGTCGTCTCTGCCTGGGAGGTGATCCAATTCCGAGTGAAGGAATTCATGATCGCATTCCTGGTGCTCGACACGATGATGGTCGGGGTCTTTTGCTCCCTTGATTTCATCCAATTTTACGTATTTTTCGAGGGTGTGCTCATTCCGATGTTCCTAATCATCGGAATTTGGGGGGCATCGAACCGGATCTATTCAGCATTTAAATTTTTTCTGTACACCTTGCTCGGCTCGGTGCTGATGCTGCTGGCGATTCTCGCTGTCTACTTCCAAACCGGGACGACAGACATCGAATACGCACTTGCCCACAGCGAGTTGTTCCCCGCTGGTCTGCAGAAATGGCTGTGGTTGGCATTTTTTGCCTCCTTTGCCGTCAAGGTTCCGATGTGGCCGGTGCACACCTGGCTACCGGACGCCCACGTCGAAGCTCCAACGGCGGGCTCGGTGATCCTTGCCGGCATCCTTTTGAAGCTCGGAGGCTACGGCTTCATACGCTTCTCGTTGCCGATGTTTCCTTTGGCCTCGGCCTATTTCACGCCACTGATCTTCGCGCTCAGCGCCATCGCAGTGATCTACACCTCGCTGGTCGCGTTGGCGCAGATCGATATGAAAAAGCTTATTGCCTATTCGTCAATCGCCCATATGGGATTTGTCACAATGGGCACCTTTGCTGTGACGAGTGAAGCCGTGCAGGGCGCCGTCATCCAGATGTTGAGCCACGGATTGGTTTCGGGAGCGCTGTTCCTCTGCGTCGGCGTCCTTTACGACCGGCTGCATACGCACGAGATCGCCCGCTTTGGCGGGCTCGTCAATCGTATGCCGGCCTATGCCTTTGTCTTTATGGTATTTACGTTGGCGGCCATAGGGCTGCCTGGCACGAGCGGATTTGTCGGCGAATTTCTGATCCTGCTCGGCACATTCAAGGTCAATACGCTCGAATGCACGCTGGCGGCGACGGCTTTGTTCCTGGGCCCTGCCTATATGCTCTATCTTTATAGGCGCGTCATCTTCGGCACGATTACCCGCGCGGATTTGCGCGGGATTCTTGATCTGAACCTGCGCGAGAAGGCGTTGTTCGCGCCGCTCCTGGTACTGGTGGTGTGGATGGGCGTCTATCCGAATTCGTTTCTGCGCCCCATCCAGGCTTCGGTCGATCACGTCGTAGAGCAGGTGAGCGCCGCGACCCAGGCAGCGGGCCTGCGGCGTGCCAGTCTCCGGTAAGCGATAAGGCCCTCGGTAATGTCCGAATTTCCGGTTCCTGCGATCTGGCTAGCGCTGCCCGAAATCATCCTTGCGGGCGCTGCGATGGCGCTGCTGATCTTTGGCGCGATCAGCGGCGAGAGGTCGACGAGAATGGTCTCTTGGCTTGCGATCGCAGTGCTGATTATCGCGCTCGTCATTACCGAGCTCGGCGGGGGTGAGCGGCGCCTCGGTTTCTACGGCATGTTCGTCACAGATGCCTTCGCTCTGTTCATGAAGGGATTGGTGCTGCTCGGCTCGATCGTCACGATCCTGATGGGGATGCGCTATAACGAGGACCAAGGCATCGCGCGCTTCGAATTCCCGGTGCTCGTCCTGCTGGCGACGACCGGGATGATGGTGATGATCTCGGCCAACGATTTGATCACCCTGTATGTCGGCCTCGAGCTGCAGAACCTCGCGCTCTACGTCGTTGCCAGCTTTAACCGCGTCTCGACTCGCTCCAGCGAAGCCGGGCTCAAGTACTTCGTGCTCGGAGCGCTGTCGTCAGGAATGCTGCTCTATGGGGCCTCGCTGGTTTACGGATTTACCGGCACGACCGCCTTCATCGATATCGCAAAACTGTTGACCGGCGGCGGGGCCCCCTCGACCGGTGTCGTTGTCGGGCTCGTCTTTGTTGTGGTCGGTCTTGCCTTCAAGGTTTCAGCAGTGCCTTTCCACATGTGGACGCCCGATGTCTATGAGGGCGCGCCGACCCCAGTGACGGCGTTCTTTGCCGTTGCGCCAAAGATAGCCGCTCTCGCACTGTTCGTCCGGTTCATGATCGAGCCGTTCGGTCCTCTGGTCGGGGAATGGCGCCAGATCATTATCTTTCTATCGATCGCCTCGATGATTCTGGGCGCCGTCGCGGCGATCGCGCAAGAGAACATCAAGCGGCTGATGGCCTATAGTTCGATCGGTCATGTCGGCTACTCACTGATCGGGCTCGCGACCGGGACGGCAGCCGGGATCCGTGGTGTACTGGTCTACATGGCTATCTACCTCTTTATGACGGTCGGCACCTGGGCGGCGATTTTATGCATGCGCCGCAACGGCCGCATGCTTGAAGGGATTTCCGATCTTGGCGGCCTGTCGCGCTCGCAGCCGGGCCTTGCTCTGGCTTTGGCGATCTTCATGTTCGCGTTGAGCGGGATTCCGCCGACCGCCGGGTTCTTTGCAAAGCTGTACGTTTTTCTCGCGGCGATCGACGCAAAGCTCGCAGGCCTGGCGGTCATCGGCGTTGTGACCAGCGTCGTATCGGCCTTTTATTATTTGCGCGTCGTCAAGGTCATGTATTTCGACGAGCCGGTGGGCGCTTTCGACCGGCCATTGACTGCCGAGCTCAA
>JBARIB010000416.1:0-2788 GCA_049799535.1 Allostellaceae bacterium
CGGCAAAAAAGCTTGCAAAAGAACTCTTGCGCACAGTTCCCGCGGCGGAAAGTAAGCATGCGCCGAGGACCGCGTCGTTGTCGTGAGTGCGCGCAGCGGCGAAGGGCTATGATCAAGCGGCCTGGGCGGCTACGGGTGTTCCGGCCTGCGGCTTCCATACCCAGGGCAAGAGCTCGTGCAGACGGGACTGAGGATGATCTGCGATGCGCGCGAACACATCCGCAAGCCATGCTTTGGGATCGATGTCGTTGAGGCGTGCCGTCATGATGAGGGTGTTCAGAACGGCAGCTCGCTCGGCGCCGCGATCGGAGCCCGCGAACAGCCAGGAGCGTCTGCCGAGAGCCAGGCCGCGCAGCGCGCGCTCGGCCGCGTTGTTCGACATGCAGACTTTGCCATCGTCGACAAAGAGCGCGAAGCCATCCCAACGCTTGAGCATGTAGTTGATTGGCTTGAGGACGGCCGATGAGCGCGACAGCCTGTCACGCTGCTCGCGCAGCCAGCTTTCCAGCTCTTCCAGGAGCGGCTTGCTCCGTTCCTGGCGAATGCGCCGCCGCTCGTCGGCAGCAAGGCCGCTGATGTCGCGCTCGATATCGAACAAGGCATCGATGCGTTCGACCGCCTCCAGCGCGATCGGCGAGATCACGGTTGCGTTGTTGCCGCGGCGGGCGTTGGCTGCGATGTCGGCCAACTCGAAGAAGAGCCTCCTCGAATGCGCCCAGCAAAAGGCCGGTGTGATCGTCTCGAGCTTTCGCATCGGATCAAACAAGGCATTGAAGCCGCTATAGGCATCGGCTTGCAGGATGCCGGAGAAGTTTTCCAGATGCTGTGCCGGGTGCTCACCGCGACGATTGTTCGAGGCGTAGTAAACCGCACCCGGCGGCGCCGTCTCGCCGAAAGGTCTGTCGTCCCGGACATAGGTCCATATTCGCCCAGTGACTGTCTTGCCCTTGGCCAGGATCGGGATGGTGGTGTCGTCGCCAAACAATCGCTCGGCGCCCAGCACATGGGCTTCGATCAGCCGATACAGCGGCATGACGGCAGAGGCAGCCGCCCCGACCTGATCGGCCAGCGTCGAGACGCAGAGATCGATGCCTTCGCACTTGAAGCGCTGGCTCTGGCGGTTCAACGGCTGATGCATGCCAAATTTGTCAAACACGATCGTCGCCAAAAGCTGCGGACCGATGAAGCCGCGCGGCGTGGCATGGAATGGTGCCGGCGGCTGCGTGATCGCCTCGCAGTCCCGGCAGGTGAACTTTTCGCGCACCGTTTCGATCACCTTGAACCGGCGCGGAATCTCCTCCAGCGTCCGCGTCACGTCCTCGCCCAGCTTCGACAATCGGTGACCGCCACAGCACGGGCAGCTGGTCGGAGCTTCGATGACGACGCGCTCGCGCTCGATGTCGTCAGGAAAGGGCTGCCGCACAGGCCGCTTGCGCTGGAACGATCGCACCTCGCTCGTCTTCTCCGCAGCCTTCGTCGCGGCAAGCTCATCCTCCGTCGCGGCCGCTTCGAGCTCTTCGAGCTGAAGTTCCAGTTGGTCGAGCAGCCGCGCGGTGCGTTCCGAGCGCGGTCCGTAGATCGTCCGTCGCAGTTTCTCGATTTCAAGTTTGAGATAAGCGATCAGCGCTTCCGTGCTCGATAGATCCGCTCTCGCATTGGCGGCCTCGGCCTTGGCGCTCGCCGCCTCTGCTTGAGCTCCTGTCGCCGCAGCTTGCGCCTTTGCCGCAACCGCCTCAGCTTGCAGACGCGCGGCGCGCTCGGCAAGGATCAAGGCGTGCGCGGCGGCAAGATCGGTGGGGAGCGATTCAGGGGCGGTCACGACGATGATGGAATCACATCCATCACCATGCGCAAGCAAAAACCACTACCCGACCGATGTCGGTCGCCATGTCTCTTGTGGGTGCCTCCAGTCGATGCCGGACAACAGATAACCGAGTTGCGCGGACGAGATCGTCACCACGCCGTCGGCCGGGCTCGGCCACAAGAAACGGCGACGTTCCAGTCGCTTCGTGAACAGGCATGCACCCTGGCCGTCATGCCAGATCACCTTCAGCAGATCGCCACGCCGACCGCGAAAGCAGAATAAATGGCCGCCCAGCGGGTCCTTGCGAAGCACTTCCTGAACCTGAAGCGCCAAGGAGGGGAATCCTTTGCGCATGTCCGTGTAGCCCGTCGCCAGCCACACCCGCACGCCAGTCGGGATCGGGATCATCGGCGCTCCAGTCCGCGAGCAATTCGAACGACCGCCTCGACATCCGCGCCGGGACCGAAGACCACGCGCAGCCCTTGAGGGCTCACGATTTCGATCTGGCCTGCCTCGATAGCTTCCTTCGTTGGGGGCGTGCTCGGCGCAACTATCGCAGGGACGAATGTCGGACCGATCGAATCCTCTCCAGCCGGATGATTAGAGGCCAAAGCCTTACGCCAACTCAGCAGAAGCTGACGTGAGATTCCGTACCGGCGAGCGGTCGCCGAGACCAGTCGCGGCCCCGAGAAGCTCTCCTCTACGATCCTGAGCTTCTCCGCACTCGTCCAGCGTCGCCGCCGACCAGTCTCCACCACCTCTATGCGGCTCAGCACCACACTGTCCTTATCTACGTCCATAAGGACAGTCAGCTACGCAGCCGACTTTTTCACAAGGCGGTCCTGCTCGGATGCGTACGTTCAAGCGTGGTCTTGATCTGATCGACGTTTTCGCCGGGCATGATCCGACAATTGATTTTCGCGCTGGCGAGTTGGGGCAGGGCATTGATCGCCGTGCCGCCCTCAAGCATGGTCGCAACGCAAG
>JBARIB010000417.1:0-2896 GCA_049799535.1 Allostellaceae bacterium
GTGTTCCGGATAGATCCGGCCAGCGGCAAGCTCCAATTCAGCTCGCTCGTCAGTACGCCGACGCCAGTGGACGTGGAGTTCGGTCCCGTGGCCTGAGTCCGCCTCGCTAAGCAGCCTGCGAAGACCCATGGCGGCTCATCCGGGGATCACCGCAACGGCGCCAGGGCCGTCCCGCGGGTCCGCAGCAGGAGAGAAGGACAACGGCCGCGGCGCAATGGGACTCTTGGCTCGACGCCGATACGCCTGGTTTACCATCGCAGGAAAAAGCATCGCAGACGCGAAGGCGGCTCGACTCGTCGCCGGAGAGCCTCTCTCGGATCGCGCATCCAGCGCCATCTTCGGACCCCACTGTCGGGTCAAGGCCCGGCCATGCCGCGTGACGCCACCGTCAACGGCGGCTCACGGTCCGACAAAGAGAGCGGCGCAGTGCCCCGGTTGGGCGGGCGATGAGGCGATCGAGCCGCCGCGCGGGATGCACTGGTTTGGCGGAAGCCCAGCGCCACGCTCGACGTATTTCACCAGCCGGTCAAATGCGTACTGCGCGTGCGGTTGGATCAGCTCGAGCTGCGGGAAGACATCCTTGTAGGTCTCGATGTGGTTGCCGTTCTGCACCTCGTAAAGCCGGTATGGCGGGCGGTGATACTGCTGGTCAGCACCCTGTTGATCCTGGTCGGGAACAGCGGCAGCCACGGCGCGCGCATAAGCGCGGGCGTGCAGGTTGATCGGCAGCAACGCATCCATCGTGCCGCTCGGCCGTGCCACGCGAGGCGTTGCCCCCTGCGGTCGCGCTCAATGCATTGCTCGAGCGGCTGGAGCAGTCGATCGGCGCGATCCGCCGCTTCACAGCCGACGCGTCGCATCAGATGCGCACGCCGCTGACGATTCTGCGCACGCATTTGGGGATCCTGGAACAACGCGGCATCGATACGCCAGAGGGCCGGCCGCGCTGCGCTCGGCGACATTGAGGGCGCGACCCGGCGGCTTGAGCGCTTGCTGGCGCAGCTGATTGCTCTGGCGCGGGCCGATGAGAGCGGCTCTGTCGGGGATGAGACCGAGACCGTAGATCTCGGGCGCGTCGCAGCCGCAGTGGTTGCTGAACGGGCCCCGCAAGCGCTCGCCACTGGAGTGGACATCCAATTCGAAGGGCCAGAGGAGCCGGTTCCGATCGCGTCGAATGAATTATTGACGCAAGAGATCGCCGCCAATCTCGTCGACAATGCGATCCGATACAACCGTGAGGGAGGTTCCGTCATTGTCCGGGTCATGGCCGCCACAAGTGGTGGGCGACTGGAGGTCGAAGATGAAGGCCCCGGGATTCCGGCCTCTGACCGGGCGCGGGTGTTCGAACGCTTTTACCGCATTCCGCGTCGAGGCGGGCCCGAGGGCAGCGGCCTTGGCCTCGCTATTGTCCGGGCACTGGCCGACCGGCTGGGAGCTGATGTGCGTTTGCACGACGGCAAAAACGGAACCGGGCTTCTCGCCGTAGTCCATTTCCGCGGCCCGGTTGCCCAGGCCGACCCGAGGGCGGATATCGAGCCCATTGGAACGATCAAGGGAGCGGGTTAAGAAGGGCCGTTTAATCCTCGATCCGATGCTTGTAATTGTTTCTCAATAGAAGCCCAGGCCGCCGGCAGATCGGGAGCTGAGCAAATCCGACCGCTGTGAGATGCCCACTAAGCGTAACTGCCTCGGCACACACGGGACTTCCGGAGCTGAGGGTAGACCGGCCGTAACGTCAACCTGGAGACGATAGCCGCCATTGACCCTACCCAGACGCTCGCATAGATCGGCGCTGTGACCGGATGTTGCCGGTCCGTCTCCGCCCCCAAGCCTTGGTCACGCCGTCAGTGCTTCTTCGCCGCTTGTCATTGAGGAATTGAGGAATGGGTCCGTCGCGGTCGGCCCCGGCACAATCCTGCACCGGGGCTTCGGTTTCCCATCGTAACGCAACACCTCGACTTTTCTGGCCGCCAACCGAAATCACTTCGCAGCGAATAGGGTTCGAGACGATGGTGTTAGACGGCACTGGACAGCGCCGTTTCCTCCCTAAGGAAGCCGACTGATGGACAAAGTTCCGACACCGATCGTAACTACCGTTACGCCGACAGATGTCGAACGAGCCGTCGCCACCATTGTGCTCGCCCTTTAGCGCCGATCCGGTCGCGCGTTGGGCGTACCCCGCCCAGGGCGGTACCTCGCGCTTTTCCCGGCCCTCGCGTGCGGGCGTTCGGCGGCAGTGCTTTCGCACAAGGGACTGCTCACCAAGTCAAGGATCATCAGGGGGTGGCGCTGTGGCTGCCGCCGGGTATCGAGCCGGACACTGCGGCGCCCGAGGCGAGTTTGCCGGTCGGGCGGGAGGCCAAGCTTGCCGTAGGGTCAATTTGGGCATTCTTGTCCTCCACGGATTTTCGAGGGATCGCCGACGTGTCACCGGTAAATCATATTCCTGGCTTGCAAATCTTCGGCGTACGAAAATCTTGCAGACCGTGTGGAGATGCGGCTTTGCGATGTCACCGGCGATATCAATCGGCAGCGGGGCCCTGATTGGGCGCTCGGAGCCCGGCAATCAGGTTTGAGAAAGACCTGTCGCGAGACGTTGTGTCTCAAACCAAAACTCGCGGATGTGAGCGGTAGAACGGCTTCGAGCAGCTCTTTAAGCCTGGAGCGCGGCAATCAAGTCTGGGAACGCCACGATATTGAGAACGCGCCGGAGATTGTAGGCCAGCGCGGTCAGGCTGAACTCGGCGCGAACCTTCTCCAACCCTGGCAACCACCACATGCACGAGCGCGGCATGCTCGAATGGATCGAGCACGACGAGATCGGCCGTATCGTCGCGCCTACGACGCCGCTACGCATCCACGGCGCCGACCCGGTCGACACCGTGCCCAGCCCGAA
>JBARIB010000418.1:0-3909 GCA_049799535.1 Allostellaceae bacterium
CTCGAGATGTTCGAGCGGCGCGACCGGACAAAGGCTCTCGACCTCTCGATGTCCCGCAATGACATCGCTGATTATCTCGGCCTGACGATCGAGACGGTGTGCCGTACCTTGTCGGCGTTCAAACGCGACGGCGTCATTGCGATTCCCAATCCGCATCGGATCGAGCTAGTCGATCGCGACGCTCTCGAAGGCCTCGTCGAGGCCTGACGGGATTTGGGCGGCGGTTGATCCAGGTCAGTGCACGGTTGGTCTGCTGCAGATCTGATGGGTGCTTCTCGGATTGAGGTCACCATGTCCGTCCCCTGGGAATGCTCGCCGCCTGAAGAAAGCAACCACCAGATCTGCGTCGTCGATGATGATGAATCGGTCGCCGAATCACTGAAGTTGCTGCTCGAGACCTTCGGGTTCGACGTGCAATCTTATACCTCAGGCTCCGAACTCCTTGCCGACGACCGACGCCGCACTGTCAGCTGTTTGGTGATCGACCAGCATATGCCCGGCATGGCTGGCCTTGAGGTCGTCAGCCAGTTGTACAAACAAGGGGTCCGGGTGCCGACGATCTTGATCTCGGGCCGAATGGATACGAGCACCAGAGAACGCGCTTCGAGCTTGGGAGTTACGAATGTACTCGAAAAGCCCTTTGCCGCCGGGCGTCTGGTTGAACTCATACGGACAGCTTTATTGGAACGCAATTGATGCCGCCCATCGGATACCAGCTGCCGAAAACGATTTTTCGTTATGTCTTTGCAGTGAGCTGGCCGCACCAGATCGCACTGGTGACACTGACGGTCGTCACCTTTCTGCTCGAAGTCGTACCGCTGGAAATCCAACGGCGGGCCGTCAACGATCTCGTGAAGGAGAGATCCTTCACGCGGGTCGTGATTTTGTGTGCCGTTTATGCAGGCGTCGTCCTCGTTCAGGGATCAACCAAACTCGCCGTCAACCTCTATCGAGGCTGGGTCGGGGAACATGCAATACGGGACCTGCGCCGGCATGTCCTCGCCTATTTGAGGGTCGCGCGGGTTGCCGCGCCGGACCCCGAGGCCCGGGGTGTCGGGGCGGCGATGATCATCGGGGAAGTTGAACCGATCGGCGGTTTTGTCGGCAGCAGCTTGTCCGAGCCTCTCCTGCAGGGCGGGATATTGCTTTCGGTGCTCGCTTACATCGTTCACCTCGACAGATGGATGGCGGCGGCTGCATTCGCTCTGTTTCTGCCGCAGCTGGTCTTCGTGCCGTTGATGCAGGGTGCGATAAACCGCCGCGCCGGCGCCCGCGTTTGGGTTTTAAGGCAGCTCGGCGTCAGCACGGTCGATACACGCGCGCCGTCCATCGAGCGGGATTTGTCCGACGGCAAACGGATCGACCGGGTGCTGCAGCTCAACATGGGAATTTATAAATTCAAGTTTTCGATGAATTTCCTGATGAACCTCTGCAGCCATCTTCAAGTTGTCGGAGCATTGCTGGTCGGCGGGTGGATGGTGCATACCGACCAG
This sequence comes from Allostellaceae bacterium, assembly GCA_049799535.1. Classification (GTDB taxonomy): domain Bacteria; phylum Pseudomonadota; class Alphaproteobacteria; order ATCC43930; family CGMCC-115725; genus AP-15. The sequence goes on from JBARIB010000418.1 coordinate 1,494, forward strand.
CTCGAGGTTGGCGGCATCGTTGCTTTTATTTCCGGGGCCGCCAGGCTGAACGATCCATGGGGCGATCTGGTTAACTACTTCAGAGATCTGAGTCTGACACAGGTGAAGTACGCCCTAGTATCCGACAGGGTAAACCAGCTCTCCGAGCGCTGGACCACCATTCCGCTCGAGCAGAGAATGGCGCTTGGGGTGGAGGCTTAATCTCCCTATACGGGCCAATGTCTGTTCGTAATCTGGACAAGCTGTTCAAACCGCGATCGGTGGCGCTGATCGGTGCGACCCCACAGCTTGGCTCGATCGGCGCGGTGGTCCTGCGCAACCTCCGGCGCACATCGTTTGCGGGGGAGTTGATGCTGGTCAATCCGCATCAACTCCCGATCGAAGGGCTGACGGTCTATCCAGATATCGCGAACCTGCCAGAGGCTCCAGAGCTTGCGGTCATCGTAACACCGCCGGACAGCGTGCCGGACCTGCTGGGTGGGCTCGGAGAACGCGGGACGCGGGCGGCTGTCATTATCACCGCCGGTTTCGGCGAGCTCGGTGAGCGCGGTCACGCTCTGCAGCAGGCCGCCCTCGATGCAGCGAAACCGTATCTTCTGCGCATTGTGGGGCCGAATTGCCTCGGCATCATGGTGCCCGGGATCGGACTCGACGCCACCTTTTCCCATCTGGCAGCACCGGCTGGAGACATCGCGTTCATCAGCCAGTCGGGCGCGATAGTCACCGCGATGCTCGATTGGGCGGTCCCGCGCGGCATCGGCTTTTCGCATGTCGTTTCGCTCGGGGATATGGTCGATGTCGATTTTGGCGACATGCTCGACTATCTCGCCGCCGATCCGCACACCCGCGCCATCCTGCTTTACGTCGAAGGCCTCACCCACGGGCGGAAATTGATGTCGGCGGCGCGAGCGGCGTCACGTCTCAAGCCGGTCCTCGTGCTTAAGGCGGGCCGTTCGAATGCTGGCGCGCATGCTGCCGCCTCCCATGCCGGCGCTCTCGCCGGTGCTGATGCCGTCTACGACGCCGTGTTCCGCCGCGCCGGTATGCTGCGGGTCGAGACGATAGCCGAGCTGTTCGACGCGGCGGAGACGCTGTCAGTCACGCGCGAGCAGTTCGGCGAGCGGCTCGCTATTCTCACCAATAGTGGCGGCACGGGCGTATTGGCGACGGATGCCTTGGCCGCTGCAGGCGGCCAGTTGGCCACGTTGTCGGAAGGCACTCTCGCCGAGCTAAACGGAGTGTTGCCGGCGACTTGGAGTCGCGGCAATCCAGTGGACATTATGATCGACGCACCCGGAAGGCGCTACGGCGATGCGCTCGCGACCTTGATCGGCGACCCGGATGTCAATGCTGTTCTGGTTCTCAACTGCCCCAGCGCGCTGACGCAGCCTGAGGAGGCAGCCCGCGCTGTCATCGATGCAGTCGCCAAGGCCGAACCCGGGGCTTTGCGCGGTCGCAATATCATCACCTCTTGGCTCGGCGAACATTCCGCCCGGGCGGCACGACAGCTCTTTGCCGATGCACATATCGCCACCTACGAAACCCCAGACAGCGCGATTGCCGGCTTCATGCACCGGGTGCGGCACCGGCGAAATCAAGAGCTATTGATGGAAACGCCGCCGGCGCGTCCGGATGCGTTCCAACCCGATTTCGCGGCAGCGCATCGCGTGATCACAACCGCTCTCGGGGCGGGCAAATCTTGGCTCGATCCCGAGGAGATGGGAGCCATCCTCCGGGCTTACGGCATCCCCCTCGTCACTGATCGCCTCGCGGGCACTCCGGACGATGCCGCCGCCGCTGCTGCATCGATTGGCTTTCCCGTCGCTCTCAAGATCGTTTCGCCCGACATCATCGATAAGAGCGATATTGGGGGTGTCGCGCTGAATCTTGGGAACCCCGATCGGGTCCGCCGCGAGGCGGGGATGATGCTGGAGCGAGTCAGCGCGGCCCGCCCCGAAGCCCGGCTGGAAGGATTTCTCGTCCAACCGATGGTGTCGCGCCTCGGTGCTGCGGAACTCTTTGTTGGGCTCGTCGAAGATCCGGTATTCGGGTGGTTGGTGGCATTCGGTCAGGGCGGCACCGCCGTTGACGTCGTGCGTGATACCTCGCTCGAGTTCCCACCCCTAAACGCCTTGCTGGCACGCCGCCTGATGTCGCGGACGAGAGTATGGCAGCTCCTCCAAGGTTACCGCGGCAGGGCACCGTTAAATATCGATGCGACCGCCAAAGTGCTGATCCGCGTCTTCCAGCTCGCCACCGATCACCCGGAAATCCGTGAGCTCGATATCAACCCCTTGCTGGCGGACACTGCTGGCGTCGTGGCCCTCAATTCCCGGCTGCGCCTTGCATCGGCTCGTAATGGCGCAAAGCTGGCCATCGCGCCCTACCCGCAGCACCTCGAAAGGATCGAGCAGTT
>JBARIB010000419.1:0-1645 GCA_049799535.1 Allostellaceae bacterium
TCCGGCCAGGCCGAGGCCGGCAATACGACATCGGCGTACTTCGCAGTCTCAGTCAGGAACAGGTCCTGCACCACGAGATGTTCGAGCTTAGCGAGCGCTTCGCGGGCGTGGGTCACGTCGGGGTCCGACATCGCCGGGTTCTCGCCCATGATGTACATGCCGCTGATCTCGCCGGCGTGGACGGCATCCATGATCTCGACAACGGTCAGCCCGCGCTTGTCGTCGAGCCGTGTCTGCCACAGGCATTCGAAGCTCTCGCGAACCTTGGGGTCCTCGACCGATTGGTAGTCGGGGTAGACCATCGGAATGAGCCCGGCGTCCGAGGCGCCTTGCACATTGTTCTGGCCGCGCAGCGGATGCAGCCCGGTGCCCGGCCGGCCCACCTGCCCGGTGATCAGGGCCAGCGCAATCAGGCAGCGCGCGTTGTCGGTGCCATGGGTATGCTGCGAGATGCCCATGCCCCAGAAGATGATCGCGGCTTCGGCGCGGGCGTAGGTGCGGGCCACCTCGCGCAAGGTTGCGGCATCGATTCCGCAGAGCGGCGCCATCTTCTCCGGGCTGTAGTCGCGGATGTGCCCGCGCAGCGCCTCGAACTCTTCGGTGTGCGCCTGCACATATTGCCGGTCGTAGAGGCCCTCCTCGATGATCGTGTGGATGAGCGCGTTGAGCAGTGCGACGTCGCGCCCGGGGTTGAAGCGCAGCACCTTCCACGCGTGCCGCATCAAGGTGTAGCCGCGCGGGTCCATCACGATGATCTTGGCGCCGCGCTTAGCCGCCTGTTTGAAGAAAGTCGCCGCGACCGGGTGGTTTTCGGTCGGCCGCGCGCCGATGACAATGATGACATCTGCATCGGCCGCGGCGGTGAACGGGGCGGTCACGGCGCCCGACCCGATCCCCTCCATCAGCGCCGCCACCGACGAGGCGTGACAGAGCCGCGTGCAGTGATCGACATTGTTGCTGCCGAACCCGGTGCGCACCAGCTTCTGGAAGAGGTAGGCCTCCTCGTTCGAGCCCTTGGCCGAGCCGAAGCCGGCGAGCGAGCGCCGCCCATCACGATCCCGAATGCGTTTGAGCCCAGCCGCGGCGAGGTCGAGCACCTCTTCCCAGCTCGCCCTGCGAAAATGCGTAAAGGGGTTGGCCGGGTCGATCTCGACATCGCGTTTCGAGACCCCCTCCTTGCGGACCAAGGGCTCGGTCAGCCGGTCGGAATGCGCGACATAATCAAAGCCGAAACGCCCCTTGACGCAGAGGCGGTTGTGATTGGCCGGCCCGTCTCGGCCGTCCACCGCGACGATCCGGTCATCGCGGATGCGATAGGTAACTTGGCAGCCGACGCCGCAATAGGGACAGACGCTCTCCACTTCGCGATCGGGCGCGTTCGTATAGACGCCGTTGGCGTCGACGAGGGTCGCCGGCATCAGCGCGCCGGTCGGGCAGGCCTGTACGCATTCGCCGCAGGCGACACAGGTGCTATTGCCCATCGGATCGTCGAAGTCGAAGACGATCTTCTCGTGGAATCCGCGCGCCGCCATGCCGATCACGTCGTTGACCTGGACCTCGCGGCAGGCGCGGACGCACAGCGTGCACTGGATGCACGCATCGAGCTGCACCGCCATCGCCGGATGGCTGCGGTCCGGCGCCGGCG
>JBARIB010000420.1:0-2970 GCA_049799535.1 Allostellaceae bacterium
TGCGCTCGCCGCACGCGCATGCAGGCATTGCCGCGCTCGACACCCGACGCGCGGTCAGAGTGCCCGGTGTGCTCGCCGTATTGACCGGCGAGGATTGGCAACGGCGCGGGCTCGGCACCCTCATGCCTGCTGTTCCGCGCAGGCGCCGCAATGGCTCCCCGGCCTTTGTCTGCCCGCAGCCGCTGCTGGCGCGCGATCGCGTGCGCTATGTCGGAGATCCGGTAGCGTTCATCGTCGCCGAGACTTTGAACCAAGCAAAGGATGCCGCCGAGCTGATCGACGTCGAATATGAGCCCTTGCCGGCAGTCACTAGTGCAAAAGCGGCGCTGGCGCCGGGAGCCCCCGCGGTGTGGGACGAGAATCCCGGGAACGAAGCCTTCTTTCACGAAGTCGGCGGCAAAGCGGCCGTCGACGCCGCTTTCGCCAAAGCGAGCCGAATTGTCCACCACGACATTCTGATCAATCGAGTGACCGCAAACAGCATGGAGCCACGGGGCTGCCTTGCCCAGTACGACCGCGCCCAGGACCGTTATACAATTCGCTGCACGATTCAGTCGGTGCACGCCACCCGGGCGGCATTGGCCGATCGCATATTCAAGTTGCCGCAGCATCAGTTCCGGGTGGTCTGCGACAATATGGGCGGTGGTTTCGGGATGAAGGGCGGCTGCTATCCGGAATATGCACTCGCCCTCTGGGCATCCGAGGTCTGCGGGCGCCCGGTGCGCTGGACCGCCGAGCGCAGCGAGGGGCTGTTGAGCGACGAGCAGGGCCGAGGCAGTGTTGTCGAGACCGCGCTGGCGCTCGACGGCGAGGGCCGGTTTCTCGCGTTACGCGCGCAGTGGAAGGCCGCGATAGGCGCCTATTTTTCGACTGACCGCCCGACGATCCCATTGACGATCGGACTCGGCTGCCTGGTCAATACTTACGGGATACCGGCGGTTCATGCTCAGGTCACCGCGGCGCTGACCAATACGATGACGATTGCGCCCTATCGCGGCGGCAGCCGGCCCGAGCCGATTTATGTGATCGAAACCATCATTGACAAGGCCGCACACGAGCTGGGCCTCGAGCCCGCCGCGTTGCGCCGACGCAATACGATCCCGGCAGATGCAATGCCGTTCACGACGGTCTTGCATCAAACCTACGACAGCGGCGATTTCGTCAAGAACCTGGACGATTGCTTGGCTCTCGCCGATTACGATGACATAGCTGAGCGTCGCGTTGCCGCGAGGAGGCGCGGTAAGCTGCTGGGCGTCGGTGTGGCGACCGCGGTCGCGGCTTCCGGCGGCCGAGATTATGAACACGCTGAGATCCGCTTCGACCCGACTGGCGGGGTCGTATTGATTACCGGCAGCATGGATCATGGCCAGGGCCACGGCACGACATTCAAGCAGGTCCTGTCGGAGAAGCTCGGACTCGATGCCGATCTAATCCGCTATCGCTACGGCGACAGTGACCTCGTAGCGATGGGCATTGGCACCTTTGGTTCGCGTTCGGCGCAGCTTGCGGGGTCCGCCATTGTCGTCGCCGCCGACCGGCTGATCGAAAAGGGGCGCAAGATTGCTGCCCATATGATGGAAGCCGGCGTCCACGACGTCGTCTTTGAGAACGGCAGGTTCACGATCGCCGGTACCGACCGCTCTGTCGGGATTGTTGAAGTGGCAAGGCGATCCTTCGAAGCGGCACATTTGCCCGCAGACCTCGAGGCCGGGTTTTCGGAGCGGGCCAATTTCGGCCCACCCGGCTGCGCGACCTTTCCCAGCGGGGCGCATTACTGTGAAGTCGAAATAGACGAACAAACCGGTGAGGTCGCCTTGACCCGCTATGTCGCGGTCGACGATGTCGGGCGCATGCTGAACCCGCTGTTATGCGAGGGGCAGATCCACGGCGGGATTGTCCAGGGAGCCGGCCAGGCGCTGATGGAGAATATGCTTTATGACCAGACCACAGGCCAGTTGCTGACCGGATCATTTCAGGATTACGCAATGCCCCGCGCCGGCGATTTCTGCGCATTCGAGCTCGCCAGCAATCCGACTTTAACAGACCGAAACCCACTTGGCGTCAAAGGAGTCGGCGAAGCCGGCACGCTCTGCGCGATCCCGGCAGTGATGAATGCCGTGAATGAGGCATTGGCGCGGACCGGCGCGCCAGCTGTCGAGTCTCCGGCGACATCGGAAGAAGTTTGGCGCGCGTTGCGCATGGCTGGCCTGAGCTCCGGCGATCGCTCTAATGCCACTTGATCGCGGGGCGTCTGCGAGAGATTCCGCAGCCGGCGGACGGTTTTTTGACGCTCCCGATCCTTTGGGCGGATCGTTAATGTCGCCTTAGTCCACCATCGGAGGCCATTTTGCGGCGCACGCATGCGAGCCAGCCACTAATGGAAGACGTGAACAATCGGCGCAATCGCTCTCTTTCCGTCAGTCGGTCGCTACAGGTGCTTGCGGTCGTCGTCCTGGTGCTGATCATCGGCGCAACGGCAGAACAGCTGCTGGCGATACGGTCCGCAATCATCGACGACACCAAGCACCAGATGTCGCGCCTCGATATGGTGTTTGCGGAGCAGACCGGGCGCGCCGTGGAAACCGTCGATTTTATTTTACGCAACGCGGTCGAGACCTAGCAGACATTGCGCGATACACCCCCGGTCGATGCTAATGCTTTTGACGAGGTGCTGCGTAGACGCATTCAGGGGGTACGGCAGGTAACCGAAGTGTCTATTAGCGACGCTGCCGGTCAAATCCTCTATTCGTCGCGTCCGGGGCAGCGTAGCGTGCTGCCAGCCGCAGCGCGAGCGTTGATAGAGACGCAGTCCCGCCACCCGGAAGCGGTGCTGCAGATCAGCGAGCCGGTACGCGCTGACGACGGCCAATGGACAGCGCTGATAATCCGGCCAATTCTGAGCCGGGACGGCCATTTCGATGGGGCCGCGATCGGTTATCTCAATCTGCGCTATTTTGAAGACTTCTACCG
>JBARIB010000421.1:0-2550 GCA_049799535.1 Allostellaceae bacterium
CTGCTCCATCACCGGGGCGAACAGCTTGTTCTCATGCGCGGAATCATTGACGAAACTAGCCATCAGATAAAGGACACGCGGCTGATACGGATTGTCGCTCGTGCGCAGCCAGTTGTTGGCGACATTGCAGTAATCGAAGGGGTGCTGGCCGTTCGTGAATTGGCGCGGCACGTTCGTGCGCAGGATCAGCTCGGCCGCGCCGATCTGGATCGTGTCGCCGAGGCTGCGGATCGACTTTCCATTCTTCAGCTGGGAGGTCAGCAGGTCCCAAACTTTATCGCTATCGGCCGTCATCAGCTGCTCGACCATCGTCTCGACCTCGGCCGGGGTCAGCGGCGTCTGGTTGGTCTGCTTGAGACTTTTCCCCGCATCCGTGAACTCGCTCGCCATCCTGACGCAGACTGCATCGTAGAGGGAATAGTAGAGCGGGCCGAGCGCCATATCGGGGACGCCCATGTAATAGACCCCGCGCGAGCGTTCCCAGCCGATGAAGTCGGCGAGGTCGGTAACCGAGCGAGCTCGTAATGCCTTGTGGCCGGTATTGCGCGCCTTGCGCCCAATAATCGTATCTTGCAGATCGATAAGGCCCAGAAACTGCAACTGGTCGGCCAGCAGGGGTCGCACTTCTTCTTCCTCGACGAGGCCGAGGAAGAGGCCGTAAGACCGCCGCGAGTCGCCGCTGACCGTGGCGATCATATGCGAATGCGACCGCTCCTCGATGGTGCCTTTCTCGCGGATCGGCTCCTGGTCCTCCTGCCAGACGACGGGCCCATAACTCGGCGGCGGCACCTTGATGCCCTTCATCGTCGCGTATCGGCCCGGATATCTGCCGAGCAGCTGGTTCCAGATGTCGAGCCCGGCGGGGATGTACCAGACGCTCTGCAGAAGCGGCAGCAGCCGGTACTTCTCCGGCAGGTACGGCATCAGATAGGCGGAGGCGCGCAGCCCCAAGATCGTGTGGTCGTTGTTGATTAAGGTGATCTGGCCGTCGCGCACATTGATGTGGCTGGGCACCTGCACAAACGGCGCTTCGGCCGCCGCTACGACGCTCAGCGCCTCGCCAACCGAATGCCCGTCCCGCGTCATCTTGAAGAAGAGATCGGCGGTGCGTGGCTGATCGCGTTCGAGGATCGCCTCGGTCAGTGTGTCGAAATACTTGTCTTCGCGAATATCATCTAGGTTCAGCAACATCGCGGCGCTAGCTCTTCTCGGGATTGGCGACTATTCAGCATAATCGAGCCCGACACTCATCCGACCTGCTCGTACCGAAGCCCAGCAATGCCGCGTTCGCGCTTTACTCGGGCGCAGCGGACCTCGTCGGATAGCGAGTCGTGCGGCGCCGCATCCAAGTGAAAACGCCGCGCCCTTGTGTCTCGGCGCGCAACTCGTCGGATGATCTTGACCACACAATCCATATACCCATTTTACGGCCGCAACGAGTCGCCTGTCGGTCGAGCGCACTCGACAACCACACTCACAAGAGAACCGACTAGGCTGGGGCGCCGGCGCAGAAGTCACAATTCGCGGCGCATGAGCGAACGCGAATACGGTTTCGCAGCGTTGCAGGAGCGCTTCCATGTCCGGCCTCCGGCGTGTCAACCGGAAGACCCACGTCACCGCAGAGCGCCCGCCTTTTGAGCGGATTGCCTTAATTTTGCAAGGCGGGGGCGCGCTCGGCGCTTATCAAGCGGGCGTTTATCAGGCGCTGGCGGAAGCCGATCTGCATCCCGACTGGGTGGCAGGTATCTCGATCGGCGCTCTAAATTCGGCGCTGATCGCCGGCAATCCGCCCGCGCGGCGGGTCGAAAGACTACGCGAATTTTGGGAAGCGATCACGACGCCGCCTCTCGGCTTGCCTGAAATCAATTGGTTCAACGCCAGGGACGAGTTCACTCACAGGCTCGTCAATCAGGCACGGTCATTGCGAACCCTAACGGGCGGCGCACCGAATTTTTTCGCTCCGCGGGTGCCGCCGCCTCAGTTCTGGCCGGACGGCACGCCGGAAGCGACCAGCTACTATGATACTGCGCCGTTGAAGGCAACCCTCGAGTGACTGGTCGATTTCGATCTGATCAATGCTGCACCCATGCGCTTCAGCGTCGGCGCGGTCAATGTCCGGACCGGTAATTTTGTCTATTTCGACAACACAACACACCAGATCTGCTCACATCATGTGATTGCCAGCGGTTCGTTGCCGCCCGGCTTTCCCGCCACCGAGATCGAGGGCGAGCACTATTGGGACGGCGGGCTGGTATCCAATGCGCCGCTACAATGGGTGCTCGATAGTCGGCCGGGCCGGGACACCATCGCTTTCCAGATCGATTTGTGGAGCGCGCGCGGCGAGTTTCCGCGCAACCTGCAAGAGTCCGAAACGCGTCAGAAGGAAATTCGCTGTTCGAGCCGCACCCGTATGGCAACCGACGAGTTCAAGAAACAGCAGTTGCTGCGCCGGGCGACCGCCAAGCTGCTGGCCAAACTGCCGCCGGATCTGCTGCAGACGCCGGAAGCGGCTATGCTCGCGGCCGAGGCGGACGAGAAGGTCTACAATAT
>JBARIB010000422.1:0-5769 GCA_049799535.1 Allostellaceae bacterium
AGCGCGGTGAACATCGAGGGCGGGAAGCCTAGAGCCCGGTAAATGATTCCCGAATAAAAATCGACATTCGGGTAAAGCCTCCGCGTAATGAAATAATCGTCGTTGAGCGCGATCTTCTCTAGCTCCATCGCCAGATCAAGCAACGGCTCGTTCTTGATGCCGAGTTCTTCCAGCACCTCGTGGCAGCTCTTGCGCAATATATGGGCACGAGGATCATAATTATGGTACACTCGGTGACCGAAGCCGAACAGTATTTCGTGATTGTGCTTGTCTTTTACTTGGCTGATGAAGTCCTTGATATTGGATTTGTCGCCGATGCGCGCCAGCATCTTGAGCACCGCCTCATTGGCGCCGCCGTGGGCCGGGCCCCATAGCGAGGCGATGCCGGCGGCGATGCAGGCGAACGGGTTGGCGCCGCTCGACCCGGCATTGCGCACCGTTGCCGCGGAGGCGTTCTGCTCGTGATCGGCATGCAGGATGAAGAGGAGGTCCATGGCTCGCGCCAGGACCGGATTTACCTTATATTCCTCACAAGGCACGGCAAAAGCCATGTGAAGGAAGTTTTCGGCGTAGCCCAGCGAATTCTTCGGGTAGATGAACGGCTGGCCCATATCGTATTTGAAGGCCATGGCTGCAATCGTCGGCATCTTGGCGATTAACCGATACGACGCCACCATCCGTTGATATGGATCATGGATATCGGTCGAGTCGTGATAGAAGGCCGACAGCGCCCCCACCACCCCGCACATCACCGCCATCGGGTGCGCATCCCGGCGGAAGCCACGGAAAAATGTCGAGAGCTGCTCGTGCACCATTGTGTGATGGGTGATGTCGTAAACGAATTGCTCTTTTTCCTTTGCGGTCGGCAACTCACCGTTGAGAAGAAGATAGGCGACCTCCAGGAAATCGCTCTTCTCCGCGAGCTCCTGGATTGGGTAGCCGCGATAGAGCAACACCCCTTCGTCGCCGTCGATATAGGTGATGCTCGAGCGGCAAGCCGCCGTCGCCATGAAGCCGGGATCGTAGGTGAAGTGTCCAGTTTGCGTGTAGAGCTTGCGGATATCGATGACCCGCGGACCAATTGTGCCGCCGATCACTGGAAGGTCGATCGACTTCCCGGTTTCGTTGTCGGTGAGCGTCACCGTGCCGGTGACCATGTTGTTGCCTTCCATCGATCCACCTATCGCTAAGCCTGCGGGCGTTGCCGAATTCGAACCGCAAAATAGCTGGTTGCGCGCGATTAGCAAACGCCCGCGTTAACTTGCTGGGCCCAGATGTGCTGCATCGCAGATGCGCGCCAAACTCTCCTCCCGCCCCAAAACCTGCATGACGACAAAGATGCCGGGCGAAGCCGTCGACCCGGTCAGGGCAGCTCGCAACGGCTGGGCGATCGACCCGAGCTTTTCTGCCTTCTCGTCCGCGAAAACGCGGATCTCTTGTTCGAGGCGCTCCGGCCGCCACTCGACCCCCCGCAACCGTTGCAGCAATTCGCTCAGCAACCGGCGGGCTTTGGGGGTGAGCAGCCGAGCGGCCTTGTCATCGGGCTGGAGTGGCCGCGGCGCCACAAGAAAACGGGCATTGGCAGCAAGTTCGGCCAAGGTCTTGGGGCGCAATTTCAGCTCGGGCATCGCCGCCAGAAGACGGCGACGCTCATTTTCGGAAAGCGGCCGGCCGAGAGGCTCTTCGAGCCGTTCGGCCACGAACTCAACCAGACGGGTATTCTCAGCGGCCCGGATGTAATGGCCATTCAGATTGTCGAGCTTGGCGAAATCGAAACGCGCCGGGGCACGGCCAACCGCGTTGAGGTCGAACCATCGGATCGCTTCCTCGGTCGAGATGATCTCGTCGTCGCCATGGCTCCAGCCGAGCCGCAGCAGGTAGTTGCGCAGCGCCTCAGGGAGATAGCCCATGTCGCGATAGGCCTCGACGCCAACCGCACCGTGTCGTTTCGACAGTTTGGCGCCGTCGGGGCCGTGAATCAGCGGCAGGTGGGCGAACTCCGGCACCGGCCAGTCGAGCGCCCAGTAGATCTGGATCTGGCGAAAGGCGTTGTTCAAATGGTCGTCGCCGCGGATCACATGGGTGATTTCCGTGTCGTGGTCGTCGACAACGACCGAGAAATTGTAGGTCGGGCTGCCGTCAGCGCGCAGGATAATCAGGTCATCGAGTTCGCCGTTAGCGACGCTGACCTCGCCCTGCACCCGGTCTTGGATCGTCGTGACGCCGTCCTGCTGCGCCCGCAGCCGGATCACCGGCGCAACACCGGCGGGTGCGGTGGCCGGGTCGCGCTCGCGCCAGGTACCGTCGTAGCGCACCGAGCGCTTTTCGGCGCGCGCCCGCTCCCGCATCGCCTCGAGTTCTGCCGGGGTGCAATAGCAGTAATAGGCGCGACCTGTCGCCAGCAATTGCCGGGCGATTTCGGCGTGGCGTTCGGCGCGCTGCGACTGGTAGACGATGTCGCCGTCCCAGGCAAGACCGAGCCAAGCGAGGCCGTCTATGATCGCCGAGACTGCCTCCGGGGTCGACCGGACGCGGTCGGTGTCTTCGATCCGCAATAGAAACTGGCCGCCGTGATGCCGCGCGAAGAGCCAGTTGAACAGCGCCGTGCGGGCACCGCCGATATGCAGAAAGCCGGTTGGGGAAGGAGCGAAACGGACAACGACGGTCATATCTGCGGTCGGGAATTGGCGCTTTCCCCGAGGATGGGGAGAGGCCCCGCTGATATCAACGCCCCGCTGATATCAACGCTCGGGCAGCCGGTGATCGCGAAAGATCTCGCGCAGGCGGGTCTTCATCAGCTTTCCTGTTGCCGTATGGGGCAGCTCGTCGAGCACGACGACATCGTCGGGGAGCATCCATCGCGGGAAGCGCTGCGCCAGAAATTCGAGCAGAGCATCGCGCTGCGGCCTGCACCGCGGGCTTGGCGCAACGATTAATAACGGCCGCTCGCCCCAGCGCGGATGCGGTACCGCTATGACCGCGGCCTCGGCAATATCGGGGTGCCCTACCGCGGCGTTCTCGAGATCGATCGAGCTGATCCATTCGCCGCCCGATTTGATGACGTCCTTTCGCCGATCCATGATCTGCATGTAGCCGTCGGCGTCGATCGTCGCGACATCGCCGGTGCGGAACCAGCCGTCCTTTGTGACGGCCGCGGCGGTGGCCTCGTCATCCTCGAAATAGCCGCTGACAATCCATGGGCCGCGCACGAGCAGCTCACCGAGCGATTTTCCGTCATGCGGCTGCTCGCGACCGGCATCATCGACCACCTTCATCTCGACGCCGAATACCGGGCGGCCCTGCTTGGATTTGACCTTGAGATTTGCTTCAGGGTCGGGGACGAGATGCTTCGCTTTTAGCGCCGCTGTCGTGCCGAGAGGGCTCATCTCGGTCATGCCCCAACCTTGGCGCACTTGGATACCCCGGCCTTCTAAGGCTTCGATCAAAGAAGGCGGGACGGCCGAGCCGCCCGAGAGGATCCAGCGCAACGTCGAACACCGCGCGCCGGTGGCGGTAAGATACGCCTCGAAGCTGAGCCAGACCGTGGGCACGCCGAGGCTCTTGGTCACTCCCTCCGCCTCGAACAGCTCATAAAGGCTCTGGCCGTCGAGCCGCGGTCCGGGCAGTACAAGCTTCGCCCCGTTCATTGGCGCAGTGTATGCGGTTCCCCAGCCGCAGGCGTGAAACAGGGGAACCACCGGACAGACCGTGTCGATGGCCGACAACGGCACCGCATCGGGCAGCGAGATCCCGAAAGCGTGCAATACCGTCGAGCGATGGCTGTAGAGGGCACCCTTCGGCTTGCCGGTCGTACCGGAGGTGTAGCAGAGCGCAGCCGCGGTCCGCTCGTCGAATTCCGGCCATTCGAAATCGTCATGCTCGGCTTCGATCAGGCGCTCGTAACAGGGCAGCGTGGACAAGCTGCTTGCTCCCGCCCCCTCCCCGCTCATCAGTACGATGCGGCACTCCTTTGGAAGGCGAGGGGCGAGCCGCTCGAGCAACGGAACGAAGCTTGTGTCCGCAAATAGAAGGCGATCAGCGGCGTGATTGACGATGTAGACGATCTGATCGTCGAACAGCCGCGGATTGATCGTATGGCAGACCGCGCCGATGCCGGAAATAGCGTAATAGAGCTCGAAATGGCGAAAAGTATTCCAGGCGAGGGTGCCGACGCGGTCGCCTGGCCGGATCCTCAGCCTCAGCAGCGCCCGGGCAAGTTGCCTGGACCGGAGCTCGGCGTCAGCATAGGCATACCGGTGGATCGGGCCTTCAACGGTGCGGGAGACGACTTCCGTATCAGGGTGATAAAGGGCAGCATGCTTTAGAATTGAGGAGATCAGGAGCGGCCGCTCCGACATCAACCCATGCATCACCCTCTCCAAGTCTCGGCGCCATTGCGTAACAAGGCGAATAGAGCCGGAGCTTGGGCCGCGGCACAAGGGAATCCGTCACAGTCGGCGCTCCCTCTGCGCCCCGTGGGCGGAGAGGGCCCAAAGTCAGAAGCGTCGCATCAGCCCGACGAGGCGCCCTTGAACTTTGACGCGATCCGGGCCGAAGATTCGGATTTCATAAGTCTTGTTGGCGGGCTCCAACGCGATGGAAGCGCCGCGGCGGCGCAGCCGCTTCAACGTGACTTCCTCGTTGTCGACCAAAGCCACGACGATGCTGCCACTCTCCGCAGTGTCGCAGCGTTGGATGATCACCGTATCACCGTCGAGGATGCCGGCTTCGATCATGCTGTCGCCGGCAACTTCGAGCGCATAGTGCTCGCCGCCGCGCCCGAGTAGGCTTCCCGGCACCCCGACTGTCGTGCTCTGGTCCCGTAGCGCCTCAATCGGTGTGCCAGCGGCGATCCGGCCATATAGAGGGAGGTCGATGGCCTCGACGTCGTTGGCAACGGCAGCGCCGGGCAGCGAGCTCGTGAAATCCCCGCGGATCACAGTGGGAGAAAAGCGGCCGCGTTCGGTATGCTGCGGCGCGGCGGCGCTCTCCTCCGGTAACTTTACCACCTCCAACGCTCGGGCGCGGTGGGGCAGTCGTCTGATGAAACCGCGCTCTTCGAGCCCGCTGACCAGGCGATGGATCCCCGATTTGGATTTGAGCTTCAGGGCATCCTTCATCTCGTCAAAGGAAGGCGAAACACCGGTCGCCGTCAGCCGCTGGTTGATAAAGAGCAACAGCTCGCGCTGCTTCTTGGTCAGCATGGGACCCCCTTCTGCATCGCAGAACGAACCCTAAACACTTGCGCCGTTCTACTTTGGTTCCCGGCCTAGGTCAAGTAAAAGCAATTCCCTATTTCGGATGGCTCCGACTTTCTCAGGGCGAGCCAATCTGGCGGCTGGCATTGTCCAAACCGATAGGCCGGTTCACAATTAGCTGAACCGGTAACGAAGGGAGGAAGTCAGATGACTCCGAAGGGGCTTTGCGGGCGATCGCTGTCGCGGCGTGGTGTGCTCGGCGGGACGGCGGGATTGATCGGGACGGCAGCGCTCACGCCCGCAGCTCTGCGCGCCCAGCAAAATGCCAATCTCGGCACGCCGGCGAGCGTGGTCACCAACCCAATGCGCCAATGGGATGTGCATAACCCGTCGATCTATCCCGACCCCGATGTCATCGTCGTCGATCCATCCTTTCTTCCACTGAGGCGATACCAGGGCGCGATTTACCGCGTGTGGACCGGCGCGTTGTGGGCGGAGGGTCCGGCGTGGTCGAGCCAGGGCCAATACGTCGTCTTCAGCGACGTCTCGGGCAATGTGCAATACCGTTATA
>JBARIB010000423.1:0-39611 GCA_049799535.1 Allostellaceae bacterium
CCCTTACTGTCCGGGCGCTGCTGTTGGGCGAGCGGCTGGAGACGCGCGGCCTCGAACGCGACGACACCCTCGCGACGAACCCTTTTACCCTCCGGGTGGGGCGCCAGGGTACCGCGTTCCTGTACCGCTACGGAGTGGCTGTCTTCGCCCGGCTTTCGGCCATCGAAGAGGACGAGGTTCTGCGCTCTCTGCGGGCGCGGATCCACGAGCCCCTCGAAACCCCGGAGACCGACCAGATACAAGTGCGGATCAATCCGACCGCAGAAGATCAGATCGAGCCGTCGGGCGCCGTCTCGCTCGAAGAGGCCTCGCTCGAACGGCTCCAGATCATTGCCAATGTATTGTCGAAGAGCCTGGTCCTGGGGCATTCGGAAGCGCGCATCGCCGGGGTCTTCGACCGCATCGAGCCGCTCGCGGTGGGACTGCAGCGCAAGGGCCGACCGGGCGCCCAAGCGAGAGAGTTGTTGCGGCAGATCGGCGACGTCCTATTGACCCAGCACCGCATGGTCGGACGCGTCGAGGTCGAAGAAAAACCCGATGTTCTCTGGGACCATCCCGAGCTCGAGCGTCTTTATGCGCGGTTGGAGGACGAATACGAGCTGGTGGAGCGCAGCCGTGCAATGGAGCGAAAGCTCGCGCTGATCAGCGAGACTGCTGGGACGCTGATCGAGCTCGTTCACAACCAGCGCAGCCTGCGTCTGGAATGGTACATCATCGGCCTGATCGGCCTCGAACTGCTTCTCAGCCTCTACGGGCACGTCTGCGGCGGACTTCCGCTCGCCGGCGGCAGCCATTGAGGCCCGCCGAGGAGACCCGCGGCGCGGGCAGGGCCGTCATCTATCCTCCGCGGAGATTGCTTCGTCGCTCCGCTCCTCGCAATGACAGCAATTTAAGTCGTGTCATTGCGAGCGGAGCGAAGCAATCTCGTTGTTGTAGGCGGGAGCGGACTTCCCTCGCCTTCGGCCTTATT
The DNA here is from genome assembly GCA_049799535.1 of Allostellaceae bacterium. Classification (GTDB taxonomy): domain Bacteria; phylum Pseudomonadota; class Alphaproteobacteria; order ATCC43930; family CGMCC-115725; genus AP-15. The sequence continues at coordinate 971 of JBARIB010000423.1, forward strand.
TTGCGGCGACCGGCAAGTCCTCCGCATACATCTCGGGCAGCACGGTCTGGCGCCAGGTGATCTCACGCGGGAAGATTTTCTCGATGGCGCGCGCCGAGTAGTAGCTGGTGTCGACACCCGGAGGGTCGCCGCCCTCCTGCACGGTCTTGACCGCCTGCAGCAGGAGGCGCCGGGTCGCGATGATCGCGCGGTCGGCGGGTCCCAGATGCTCCTTCGAGCGGTCGACGATCGGGCCCATGCCCTCCTGCACCGCGCGATCCTGCGTGTTGACGCCGTCGATGCCGGTGAAGGTTTCGTATTTCTGGACCTTGCGATCGATCATCCAGTCGTTTCGGGCGTTGCGGAACGAGCGGAACTCGCCCGACTGCTCGACGTAATCGGGGCCGTTGCCGTTGCCGCGTTCCATGCGGTCTTCCTCGCTCAGCCCCTCTTCCCCAAAGCTGTACATCCAGTTGTACACCATGGAGTTCTCGTCATCGATCGGGACCCAGATGTGGCCGGCGATATTCGTCCGGTCGCCGCCGCCCAGCGCCCGGCCCAATTGTTGTGGCCGGATCTGCGTGAACGGCATTACGAAATGGTAGGAGCGCACGTAGGTCTTGTCGTCGTCGAGCGGGCGAATGCCGACATAGCGATAGCCGTAATCCGTCAGATCGACCTCGAGGATCGGCGCCCTGCCGCGGACAAACGGCCCCTGCACGGGGATCCCCGGGCGATTGGTGTTCGGGGTAATCGTGCGGTGCAGGATCGGCGCGTGCGAGGTGTCGATGCCGCCTTCGAGCGCCTGCAGCCAGTTGCACTCCTCCCAAACCTTCGATACGTGGCGGTGGGTCTCAGGCACCTGCGTCCATTCGAAGGCCGGCGGCGCCGGCATCTTGTCGCGCGGCCCCATATAGGCCCAGATCACCCCGCCCATCTCGGTCGTCGGATAGGCGGTCAGGCGGACCTTGTGACAGAACGGCTCCGGCTCGTTCATCTGCTCGAGGCAGTTGCCGTCGGCATCGAACTTCCAGCCGTGATAGATGCAGCGCAGACCGGATTCCTCGTTGCGTCCGAACCACAGCGAGGCGCGACGGTGCGGGCAAAACTCGTCGACGAGCCCGATGCGGCTTTGGCTGTCGCGGAACGCGACCAGCGTCTCGCCAAGCAGTTGCACGCGCACGGGCGGGCCGTCGGGCTCCGGCAATTCACGCGAAAGGCAAGCCGGGATCCAATACCGCCGCAGCACATCTCCCATCGGCGTGCCGAGCCCTACCCTCGTTACCAGCTCGTTTTCTTCGCGTGTCAGCATGGTCAGTATTCCTTCTCCGAACCTGCGGCCAGACGGCAATAATCCGCCGATCGGGCCTCGAGGACAAGAGCAAGACGGAACTTGAGCCTGTCCGGTTTATCGCGTTCTGATACTAGGAGCTGATAGAGGCGCCCAGAAAGGTAAGGAGATGGATGTGATCCTGCGGCAAGGTACGCCCGCGGATGCGGCGGCCTGTGGTGCGGTCTGCTTCGAAGCATTCAAAGCCATTTCGAGCCAACACAATTTTCCGTGGGACTTGCCGTCCGCGGAAGTCGGCATCGGGCTCATGCGCGGGCTGTTCGCCAATCCAGGCCTCTACTCGGTTGTCGCGCAGGCAGACGGAACAACCCTCGGCAGCAACTTTCTCGACGAGCGCGGCGCCATCGGCGGGATCGGCCCGATCACCGTCGATCCTGCCGCCCAGAACCAGGGGATCGGGAGGCGGCTGATGCTGGCCGTACTCGAGCGCGCGGCCGAGCGCCGTTTTGCCGGGGTCAGACTGCTGCAATCGGCCTATCACAACCGTTCGCTTTGCCTCTACACCAAGCTCGGTTTCGAGACCCGCGAGACGATTTCGAAACTAGACGGGGCTCCGCTCGACGTCAGCTTCGCCGGTTACCAGGTAAGGCCAGCCACTAAGGCCGATGCTGCCGCTTGCAACGAGCTGTGCCGCCGGGTGCACGGGCACGACCGCGGCGGTGAACTCGAAGACGCGATTCACCAAGGGTCGGCTCGGGTCGTCGACCACCTCGGCGAGATCACGGCTTACTGTACCGACATCGCCTTCTTCGCTCACGCGGTCGCCGAAACCAACCAGGGCCTCAAGGCGCTGATCGGCGCGGCATCCGCTTTTCCGGCCGGTGGCTTCTTGCTGCCGACGCGCAACAGTGAGCTGTTCCGCTGGTGCCTGCGGCACGGCTTGCATCTTGTGCATCAGATGACCCTGATGACCATCGGCCTGTACAACGAGCCCGCTGGCCCCTACCTCCCTTCAGTCCTTTACTAACCGGAGATACCGTGGGACGCGAGAAAGTCGCGCCAGCCCGGAAACCGCTTGTCATCGATTTCCGCACCGTCACCCAGCTGGCGGATCAACCATGGATCGATTTCCACTGCTGTTCCGCAGGGCAATGCCAGCCAGCGGATCTCGTCGGGTCCGTCGACCCTCGCACACAGGGCGCAGTTGAGATCGGCCACCTTGGCGTTCTCCGCCTCAACCGGGATTATGTCGCCAATGGCGCATAGGTCGAGTACGGTACTCAGATCCTCCGCGGCAAGCAGGCCCATCATCGACCGCGGGCCCGCAGCTAACGCACCGACGATTTTCCTAGCCGCCGGGCTATCGCTACCGACCAAACCTCCCGGAGTCCTCATTGTATAGCGGATGTCGGGGACTGGTCGGGCGAGCGCAAATGCGCTCGATAAGAGGCGCATCGTCCGCTCGCCGGGCTCGAGGCGCCGATTGGTCCGGCCGAACACGTCGCTCCGAAACCGCTGATCGAGGTAATAGTCGCGCACCAGCTCTCGGGCATCGCTATCCTCGATCCCGCTGAGTGTGCCGCGGGCGGTTTCGTCCAGCAGCATCCAATCGAAATTTTCACTCAACGTCGTGGAGCCGACCGGCCTAAGGCCAATCGTCGCCATTGCCGCCCGGACCTCTGTGACGTACAGAGGCTGCCATGCGGCCGGCATGAATTCATGGACAAGATAAGGCAACGCGTAATCTTCCGGCCGGCTTTTCAATTCACTGACTATAAAGCTTTCTGCCAGCGGCCTGACCCCGGCATCAGCTAGCGCGCGGACCATCACGAGGGCGGCGGCGAGGTGCGACGCGCTGGCACCGGATGACCGCTTGCAGAGCTCTCTCAAAAGGCGCTGAAACGGCAGATCGCGCGCCCAGCCCGGCATCGCATTGTAGCCGAGATAGACCAGACCGCCGGGTTTAAGGCGCCGGTCGATAAATCGCCGCAGGGCCTGCTGGCTCTCCGGCCCGATCCAGGTATAGACACCGTGAGCGACGATATAATCAAATTGCGGCCACTCAAGATCTGACGCCGCGGCGAAATCCACGTTGTGCAAACAGAGGTTCCGGATCGCGGCTTGCGCCGCCAGCCCGCGGGCGTGGTCGATATGAGCCGGCATGGCGTCGATCCCGTAGAAGACGCCGGTCGGATGCGTCGCAGCGAGAATGACGGCTGTGACCCCCTGGCCGCAGCCTAGGTCGCACCAAGTAAATCCGCTCTGTCGCGCAGGCGGTTCGACCCCACAGACCATCGCGACATGATCGAGCCAGGCTGGTGCCAGCATCGGCTTGAAGTCCCGCAGATAAGGGATATCAGCCGAATAGCCGGCCGCGTCTTTCGTCATCCGCTGTTTCCGTCCGAAAACCCGCGCCGGCACTTAGGTCTGCCGAAACATTCGGGTTAGTGCCAAGGGTGCTCATCGAACAAACGTGGAATAAATGCTATGATGGGCTGTCGAACTCATGGTTCCCGCGTGAGGAGTGCCGGTGCCGGAAGCACAGGTAGTCGAACGAAAGCTTGCAGCGATTTTCGCGGCGGATGTCGCCGAATACAGTCGTCTGATGGGGCGGGACGAAGTGGGCACCTTGCGCCGTCTGCAAGCCTATCGGCTGATCCTCGACCGACTGGTCGCTGCCCATCGCGGCCGCATTTTCAATACCGCCGGGGATAGCGTCGTCGCGGATTTCGCCAGCGCGGTCGACGCGGTCGAATGCGCCGTCGCGGTGCAGGAGGCGATCGAAAAGGAAAATGAGGGTATTCCTGCCGGCGAGAAGATGTGGTTTCGAATTGGTGTCCACCTCGGAGACGTGATTGTCGATCGGGGCAACCTGTTTGGCGACGGCGTCAATATCGCGTCGCGATTGCAGGCGCTGGCCGAGCCCGGGGGGATTTGCCTCTCGGGCGCGGTCCGTGACCAGATCGGCGCCAGGCTGCCCGTTGGGCTAACCGCATTGGGCGAGCAGCGAGTAAAAAACATCGCCGAACCGGTGCGTGCATTCAAAGTGGGGGGAGCGGCTGGCCGAGGTTCGGCGGTACCCAGCTTCAGCCATCGGGGGTTAGGGATCCGCTCCGGCGCTTTTGTTGTAGCACTCTTGCTGCTCATCGCGGCGGGGGCCGCGTGGTGGTTTTGGCCGTTCTCACACTCCGAGCAGCCCCCCGCACAATCACAGGGCGCTCCTGCATCACAAGCTACATCCGCACCGCGACTGTCGATTGTCGTCCTGCCATTCGCCAACCTTAGCAACGACCCACAACAGGAGTATTTCGCGGACGGCATAACCGAGGATCTCACGACCGACATCGCGCGCATCCAGGGGAGCTTGGTCATCGCGCGAAATACCGCCTTTACCTACAAGGGCAAGCCGGTCGATGCAAAGCGGATCGGCCGGGAGCTGGGTGTGCGGTACGTCCTTGAGGGGAGCGTCCAGAGATCCGGTAACCAGGTCCGGGTCAATGCCCAGCTTGTCGATGCCGAAACCGGCGCGCATTTGTGGGCCGAGCGTTTCGACCGTGATTTAGGTAACCTCTTTGAGTTACAAAACGAAATTACCGCGCGAATTGCCCGGTCGCTGCAATCTCAGCTTGCAATTGCCGAGGCGCGGCGCCCAACCGCCAATCCCGACGCGCTCGACTATATGCTGCGCGGTCGCGCAGTGCTAACTCGACCGATTTCAAAGGAAAACAGCGATGAGGCGGTCACGCTATTCGAAAAGGCGCTGGCAGTCGACCCGCATGCCGCCGATGCGGCGGCTTGGCTTTCGGTGGCGCTCACGATCCGCGTGACCGATGAGCTGACGGATGCGCCAAAAGTCGACCTGGAGCGAGCAGAGGAGCTGGCCACACAAGCATTGAAATCCTCTCCCGATAGCGGGATTGCACACTATGCAAAGGCCCAGGTGCTGCGCGCGCAGTCCCGTTGCGGAGAAGCCATTCCCGAATTCGAGAGGGCGATTGCCCTGGATCGGAGCCGGGCGCCGGCCTATGCGCATGTCGGCTGGTGCAAGTTCCTGACCGGCTCGGTGGATCAGGCAATCCCATATTTCGAGGAAGCCCTTCGTCTCAGCCCATCAGGACCCGGTGTTGCTCCGTGGTACGGCCGCCTTGGTGTCATGGAGCTGCTCCAGGGGCACACGAATAAAGCTATCGCTTGGTTGCAGAAGGCGAATGGCGAGAATGCGGGACTCGCTTTCGTTCACGCCTATCTTGCCGCCGGTTACGCGATAAAGGGTGAGACCGAGCGGGCCCGCACCGAGCTTGGCGAGGCACAGAGGCTGAGCAAAGCCTATTTGAGCCTGACGAGTATCAGGAAATCGATCTGGTTCGATAATCCCGAAATTCGCGCCTTGGCAGAGGCCACCTACTTCCCCGCTCTGCGTCGAGCTGGAATGCCGGGAGACTAGATGGTCGTGGCTGAAGCGCCCACGCAGCAATGCAGGTACCGCGCAGGCGAGTTGGTTCTACTCCTGGAGCAGGCTACGAGCGCTCGACGAGCTCGATGCGATAGCCGTCCGGATCCTCGATGAACGCGATGACCGAGCCGCCATGCGCCATCGGCCCCGCCGGACGCGGGATCTTGACGCCCGCGGCGGCCAGGCGCTCGCAGGTCTTGTAAACATCGGGCACTCCGATCGCCAGATGGCCAAAAGCCGTGCCGAGCGAGTAGGGCTCCTTCTGGTCCCAATTGTGTGTCAGCTCTATAACGCTGTTGCTTGCCTCGTCGCCATAGCCGACAAAAGCGAGCGTGAACTTGCCGGTTGGGTAATCGCGCTTGCGCAACAGCTTCATGCCGAGCAGGTTCGCATAGAAATTCAGCGACTTATCGAGATCTCGCACCCTAATCATCGTATGCAAGAGCCGGTATTTGTCGGCATCGGGCGCCGGCTTCGTCTCCGCCACATCGGTCATCGTCATCATAGGCTCCTTCGTGCTGTAGATCCTGAACCGCTTCTCCGGCGTGCGACGAGCTCAAGCACCTGGTCGGCGGCCTGCAGGCTCGGCGAAACCCCGTCCCCTCGGAGGCGCCGGATGGCCTCATCATAGCCCCGCTGGTGCCTCATGCGAACCCGCTCGTTGCGCACGAGCTCGGCAAGCGCGGCGGCCAGCGCCGACGGCGTGCAATCCGGTCCGAGAAGTTCGGAAACCAGCGGCCGGGCGATCAGCAGATTAACTAGGTTGACCTGTCGCACCTTGAGAACTTGATCGAGAAGGGCCTCCGTGGCCCGGTTGAGCCGGTACCCAATCACCATCGGCAGCTTCGCCAACGCCAATTCGAGCGAAACTGATCCCGAAGCAGCGAGCGCTGCTCGGCTCGCCGCAAAAGCGTCGTATTTGTCCTGCGGCCGTTGCACGATGATTGGTTGCCCCGGCCACGCCCCGGCCGCATCTGTAACACTCGCCTCGACGGTTGCCAATGTCGGCACGACAACGCGAAACGGCCCGACGAGGCCCCGAAAGGCGTTTAGCGCCTGCCCGAATATCGGCAGCAGACGCCGCACTTCACCATCACGGCTGCCTGGCAGCACCGTGATCAGCAATTCGTTATCGGGCAGGCCGTGCGCTGCGCGAAAGCGGGCGGCGTCGCCACGATCGGCGCCGCTTTCGAGGACGGGGTGTCCGACATAGCTGCAGGACAGTCCTACCCGCTTGAAATAAGGCGGCTCGAATGGCAGTAGTGTCATCAAATGATCGTACCAGCGCGCCATGCGCCGCGCTCTTCCCGGCCGCCACGCCCAAACCATCGGCGCGACGTAATGGATGAGCAGCAGGCGCTCGCCATGCCGGCGCAGCCGTTGCGCAACGCGCCAGCTAAACCCCGAGCTGTCAATCGTCACGACAGCATCGGGCCGGGAGCTGCGAATATTTGCCACCGTCTCGCCCACTCGGCGCAGGATGATGGGAAAGCGCGGCAGCACCTCGGCCACCCCCATGATCGCCAAATCTGACAACGGTACCAGACTTTCGAGCCCCTCCTCGCGCATGCGTTCACCGCCGATCCCGGCGATGCGCAGCCGTTCGCCGACGCGTTTTCGCAACGCCGCGATTAATGCGCCGCCGAGCGCGTCGCCGGAGGGTTCGCCGGTAATGACGAAGACGAAAACTTCGTCAATTTCGCTCACCCTCGGCCGACGCCGACCACAAAGAGACCCGCCCGGTCAGCGTCGCGGATGACCTCGTCTCGGTCGAGCACGATTGTCGAGTGAGCTTCGATGGCGATCCCGCGCAATCCCGCTTTGGCAGCCAATGCGACAGTGTGAGGCCCGATGGTGGGCCGGTCGGCGCGGCGTTCCTGACCCGGTTTTTCGACCTTGACAAGCACCCCGCCCGCGCCTTCACGGCGCAGACCGGCGCAGCGGCGCAGCAGCCCATCGGTGCCCTCGATCGCCTCGACGCCGAGCACGAGCCCTTGCTGAACGATGACAGCCTGACCAACGTCTAATGCTCCGAGGGCGCGGGCAACGAGCAATCCGCGATCAATATCTGCCCGGGCTTGCCGATCCGGACGGATGGCGCCGAGCGAACCTTCCGGCACCAGTGACCGTTCCAATACCTGATCGGGGCCGATGACCCGAAAGCCCTCCTGCTCGAGCTCGCTCACAACTGCCGACAGCAGGCCGTCGTCGCCCAATGCGCGATAGCCAATCCGAGCAAAGAGTTTGGCGGCCCGCCAATCCGGTCGCAGCGCAGTCAGCGAGGGCCGCCGGATCCCACCCGCCAGCACGAGCTCGGTCACACCGTTTTGGCGCAATGCCGCAAGGCCGCTGGCAGCAGCACCGGGCCGGCACCAGGTGTGTGGCACGTCCCGAACAGTCGCGGGCTCGGCCGCGCCTTCGAGTGCGAGGACAAAAACATCGCGCCCGGCGGCGCGGCAGGCTTCGATGACGCGCCGAGGCAGACCGCCGTCTCCGGCTATGATCCCGAGCCTACCCGCCATTGACCCCCTTGGGCTGACAAATGGCCCGGCTCGAATCGGCTCGAATAAAATTAATGATATCGTCTACCGGTCCGACACCGCCGAAGCGCTCTGCGGTTTCATTTACGCGACCGCTCAAGGTGCCGGCCGAGGAAAACAGAAATTGATAGGCGTTGCGTAACAACTGAATGTCTTCGCGGCTGAAGCCGTGCCGCTGCATGCCGATGATGTTCAGGCCGCACAACCGCGCGCGGTTTCCTATCACCTGGCCGTAAGGGATGACGTCGCGCTCTACACCGGACATTCCGCCGACCATCGCGTGCCGGCCGATCCGGACATGTTGATGAACCGCGCAGAGGCCGCCGAGCACGGCATAGTCTTCCACGACGACATGGCCGGCCAGTGTGGCATTGTTAGCCATGATTACGTGATCGCCGATCTGGCAGTCATGCGCGATATGCGCGCCCACCATGAAAAGGCAGCCGTTCCCGATCCGGGTGACCATCCCGCCGCCTGCTGTCCCTGGGTTTATCGTCACGTATTCGCGGACTGTGTTGTTTCGTCCGATTACCAGTTCGGAGTTCTCGCCGCGGTATTTGAGGTCCTGCGGCTCCAGCCCGATTGAGGCAAACGGAAAGAGCCGGGTGCTCTCGCCAATTGTGGTACGGCCGTCGACGATTGCGTGCGAGCGGAGCGAGACGCGCGGCCCGAGCTTCACGTTCTCTCCAACAATGCAGTAGGGTCCGATCACTACGTCTTCGGCGAGCTCCGCCCCAGGCGCGACAATAGCCGTGGCATGGATATTCGCCATCGGGCGGCTGCTCAGTCGTCCAGGATCATCGCGGCGAACACCGCCTCGGCCATCACGTCGGTGCCGACCTTGGCCACGCCTTCAAACTTCCAAACGTTGCCGCGATTACGCTGTTTCACGACCTGGATCTCGAGTCGGGCCGGAGGGAACACGGGCCGGCGAAAGCGGGCGTTATCGACGCTCATGAAATAAACGAGCTTGCCCTCCGAATCCGGACCCAAGGTGTGGACCACCAGAACCGCCGCCGTCTGCGCCATCGCTTCTATGATCAGCACACCGGGCATTACCGGACGCGCAGGAAAGTGGCCCTTAAAGTAATACTCGTCGACTGAGAGATACTTCAGGCCGGTCGCCCGCTGGTTTGCCACCGTATCGACAACTCTGTCGATGATTAGAAACGGCGGGCGATGCGGGATCATTTGCATTATCCGCTCGAGACTGATCTCTTCGCCCGGAGCGGCCGCGCAGACCGGCTCGATCACGATTGTCTTCGCTTGGCGAGGCGCTGCAGCACAGCGGTCTGCCTCATGAATTGGCTAATCGGAACCGCCGGACTGCCGCATACCGTTTCCCCAGCCGGCACATCACGCATAAGCCCGCTCTTAGCGGCGATCCGCGCTCCACCACCGATATGCAAATGCCCGGCGAGCCCGCCTTGGCCCCCGACCATCACGAAATCATCAAGCTTCGTGCTCCCGGAGATGCCGACCTGACCGGCAAGAATGCAGCATCGACCGAGGACGACGTTGTGTCCGAGCTGAACCAAATTATCAATCATTGAGCCCGAGCCTATGACGGTGTCATGACCGGATCCTCGGTCGATCGTTGTATTCGCTCCGATCTCAACATCGTCGCCGATCAGCACGCGACCGAGCTGCGGGACCTTAATTGGGGTCTTCTGGTCGGGGGCAAACCCGAATCCTGCTTGTCCGATCCGTGCACCGGGATAAACCACGACACGCGAGCCGATTACACAGTGGCTCAACGTCACATTAGCCCCAATGCGACAATCGTGGCCGATCTCGACTCCGGCGCCGATGACTGTGTTGGCGCCAACCAGACAACGCCGGGCAAGCCGTGCGCCTCGCTCGATGACAACGTGGGGGCCGATTTCACAATCTTCTGGCACCAGCGCGGTGGCATCAATGATCGCGGAAGGTGCTCGGCGAGGGACGACCTCAGTTGCAGGATAAAAGGCCTGAGCGGCGAGAGCGTAGGACCGGTAAGGTTCCCTGCTGACGAGCAGAGCCGTGCCGAGCGGCGCGAGTTCGGCAGCCTTCTCGTCGACAAAGACCGCACCCGCTCGAGAGCGCGCGAACGCCTCGATGTATCTGCGGTTCTCGAGAAAGCTAACGTCCTCCGGGCCTGCCGTCTCGAGCGGTGCAACATCGCGGCAAAGCTGCGTGCCATGTTCTGGATTGAGCAGCCTCGCTCCGCTCAACGCGGACAGCGCATCGAGCGTGAAAGGTCCGGCTCGATCGAAAAATCGCGGGTCTGCCATTCCGGCCTCAGATGCCGATGCTAGGCGGTATCACATAAAACAACGCGAACATCAGCGGTGCGAAAAGGCGGGGTGCACGCTCAAAGTGCGGAGACACACATCACTCGGTTCGTCAGAATAATCGATAATTCGTTTGATTTCGCATTCGTTTCGCGGTCGTCGGCGCATTTGATCTATTTCTTTTTCGACTTGACGGCTGCATTGGGGGCGGGCTGCGCAGCAGCGGCACTGGGGGCGGCTGGCGGAGCAGGCGGAGGAGTCGGAGCAACAAAGTTCACGGTTAGCGTGGGCATCTGGTCATCCAGTTTTTGCAGGACTTCGTCTGTAACATCGAAGCTTTGATCAAACAATACAAGGTCGGCACGCTGAAAGACAAGATTTGCCTTTCGTTGCTTCGCAATATCGGCGATTATCTTGAGCATCTCTTCTTGAATTTTAGAGAGCGCATCGCCGTTAGACTTTTCAAGCGCCTGTCGTTTTCCTTGAACACTGCGTTCGAGATCATTTACTTTCTGCTGAAACTCGCGTCCCTTCTGATTCAAAGCGTCCGCCGACATTGAAGCCTGTTGTCGCTGTAGCGCATCCCGTTCCGCACGCAAGGACTCTTCCTGGTGAGAGATCTCTTTCGTGTATTCGTTACGCTTCTGTTCAATTTGGCTGCGCACCATTTTCGCCGCCTTCGAGTTCTGCAGAAGAGCCTGGACGTCGACGACCATAACTATAAGAGACATCGGAGCCGCTACCCCGACAGCGGGCGCGGGAGGCTGGGGTGCAGCAGGCGCAGGCGTGGGAGGTGCGGGAGCGGGAGCAGGGGGCGCGGGTGGAGCCTGCGCAAAGGCAGTGCTGCTGAGATACCACAAGCATGTCATCAGGAGCGTTATTTGTCTCAATGGCCACTCCAGCATCAAAACCTCGTACCGAAACTGATCCGAAAGAACTGTGTCTTGTCGAATGCTTCCTTCTTGAGCGGATAAGCAATATCCAGTCGGATCGGACCGACGGGCGATCTCCACGATACGCCGACCCCGGCGCTGGCCCGAATGGCCGGCGACTGTTCGACCATCGGTTGCACCCCGCCGGTCGAGACCAGCTGAGCCGGGGTCAGCACGATGTTGGTGGGCTGGATGTGGTAGAGGGTGCCAAAATCGGTAAAGACGCGCCCGCTCAGCCCAAATTCCTTGGGCAGCCCGAGGGGAACTCCTAAAGTGACCGACCCGAGATAGTATTTTTGGCCGCCGAGAGCGTCCCCGCTTACCGAGTCACGGGGTCCGATGCCGGCACTTTGAAAGCCGCGCAAATTATCGCCACCGACAAAGAACCGGTCCTGAATGAGAACGTTTTGACCGCCCCAGCCGAATATGTATCCCGCCTCGCCGGTAACGCTCAGTACCCATTCCGGAAATACCGAATAATAATAGCCAGCATTTACTTTATTTCTTACATAATCTACGCCAAAGCCAACCCCAGCAAAGTCATTTCCTAGGGAGGCATAGTACCCGCTGCTTGGGTCGAGCCGATCATCGCGGCGGTCATAGAGTAAAACTTGGCCAATTTCTGAAGTCGTATGCTCTCCTGCTTGGAGCACGATAAACAAAGATGTATTTGGTTGAAGATTCGTGATGTCATCAGAGCGCGCCGTGTATTTAAGAGTCTGTCGCAGATTTTCGCTGATCTGATAGCCCGTGCGAAGCGCCCCGCCATATGAGAATTGCTGATAAGGCGGGGTCACTCCCGAAAAGAAGTTCTGGGTTGGGCTGGTTTTGATCTCGAAAAGATCGAAGCCCGCTGCAATATTTCGATCGAGGAAATAGGGCTCCGTGAAGCTGAGGTCAACTTGTTGCGAGCGGAGAGACACCACGGTGCCTAGCCGCAGATCTTGTCCCCGGCCAAGAAAATTACGTTCCCGAATATTGACATCGGCCAATGGGCCGTCAGTGGTCGAGAAGCCGATGCCCAGTGACAACTCGCCGGTAGACTGCTCTTCGACCTCAGCCGTCACCACCGTCCTGTCTGGCGCCGATCCTGGGCCGTTCGTCACCTCTACCTTCTTAAAGAAACCGAGGTTTTTAATTCGCTGTTGCGAGCGCTGCATCTTCGTGGAGTTGAAAGCGTCACCCTCAACCAGTTGAAACTCGCGGCGTATTACCTTGTCCAAAGTGCGAACGTTACCGACGATGTCGATCCGTTCAACATAGACTTGCGGCCCCTCCTGGACATCAAACGTGATATCGACTGTATGATCTTCTCGATTGCGGGTGACATTCGGCTTGATATCGACAAAGGCGTAGCCGCGGTTGCCAAGTGTTTCGGTCAGTACCGAAATCGATTTTTCGACGGCATTGGCGTCATACCAATCCCCTGTATGAACGGTCAAAAGCGGGATGACCGCCTCCGCTGGCAAATCCTTGATTTTGATATTCACATCGATCTTGCCGAAGCGATAGCGCTCTCCCTCGTCCAGTGTGAAAGTAATAAGAAATCCGTTGCGATCGGGCGTCAGTTCGGCGACTGCCGATACTACCCGGAAGTCAGCATATCCTTCTGTAAGATAAAATCTCCGTAACAATTCACGGTCATAAGCCAATCTGTCCGGATCATAGGTATCATCGCTGCTGAGAAAACGATACCAACGGCTTTCTTTGGTCTGGATTATACCGCGCAGCTTGCTGTCGCTATATTGGTGATTGCCGACAAAATTTATGCTGCGGACCCCGGTAAACTCGCCCTCATTGATCTCGAACACAAGGTCAACGCGATTTTCAGAGAGCTGAATGACCTTCGGCTCCACGGTCGCTCCGAAGCGGCCGTGTCGACGGTAGAGGTCGAGGATGCGCTTGGCATCATTTTGCACCCGTGTGCGCGTGTAGACGACGCGAGGGCGAAGTTGGATTTCCGCCGTGAGTTCCTTCTCGTCGATCTTGCTGTTTCCCTCGAATGCGATGCGATTGATGATCGGATTCTCAACTACCCTGACCACCAAGGTGTTGCCGGCCCGGCTCAGATTGACATCGGCAAAAAGTCCGGTCGCGAACAGAGCCTTCAGCGACTTGTCCACGAGCTCGTCATCCCACGCGTCGCCCGGCTGGATCAGCAAATAGGAGCGGATTGTCTCGGGCTCGATCCGCTGTGCCCCCTCGATTCGGATGTCAGTGACCACCCCAGCGCCCAGCTGAGCGGGCGAGGGTCCGCGAATCGCGGCCTGACCGCTCGTCGCTAGAGAGACCACGGTCGAAACCACGAGGGCCGCACCGACTATTGCCGCCAGCACGGACGCCAAACGAATGCAATGCAAAACGCCCCCACCCCGACTCGCTATCCACCCCCCCTCGGATCGGCGATCGCGTTTATTACAGTGCCTTGAACAGACTGCCGATCCCGAGATGAACCAGATCGTTCCAGGTAGCAAACACCATCAGTGTCAGCACCAACGCCAAGCCGATGCGGAAGCCGTACTCCTGAGCCCGCTGGCCGAGCGGCTTTCCGCGAAGCGCTTCGGCAGCGTAAAATAGCAGATGTCCGCCGTCGAGAACCGGGACCGGAAAAAGATTGATCAGCCCAAGGTTAATCGACAGAACCGCCATGAACCAGACGATCGCGACGGCGCCGCCCTGGGCGACCTCTCCCGACATTTGGGCTATGCGGAGGGGTCCTCCGAGTTCGTCCGTCGCGCGCGTGCCCTTTACGATCTGCCACATTGCCTGGAGGGTACCGGCAGTCAAATTCCAGGTCTCCACTCCGGCTTGCTCCACTGCAGTCACCGGATCACGTTTGGTATATTCCACGCCGCTGCGCGCGATACCGAGCAATCCGATCTCGTAATGGTTACCGAAGCGGTCGGTAAGGTCGGTTCGGCTCGGCGTTACGCGCAGGGTCTCCTCCCGGTTGTCTCGCCGCACAACGATGGTCATCGGAACATTGGGATTCAGCCGCACCGCCTGCTGAACATCCTCGAAGCGGTGTACAGACCGTCCGTCGATCTCGAGGATTACATCGCCGGGGCGAATCCCACCCTGTTCGGCCGCACTGCCCGGCTGAACTTGCCCCACTTCGGCCGGGGTGAAGGGCTGCCCATAGGTCATAAACAAGAGCGCCAACGCGACGACTGCGAAACAGAAATTCGCCACAGGTCCCGCGGCGACTATTGCCGCTCGTTGGCCAAGGCGCTTGTAGTGGAAAGATACCTCCCGCTCAGCGTGGCTCAGCCGCGCGACGCTGGGTGCCGGCAGCCCAGAACTCGCATCGCTATCGCCGAACATCTTCACGTATCCGCCGAGCGGGATTGCGCTAAATTTCCAGCGCGTTCCGGCGTGATCCCACCAGCCGAATAGTTCCGGGCCGAAACCGATCGAAAAGACTTCGACCCGTACTCGGTTCCAGCGAGCAACAAAATAGTGGCCGAACTCGTGGACAAAGACCAGCACAGTAAGAATAACCACAAACCACAGTACAGAATAAAAAAGATTATGCAGTTGCGTTAAGCTTTTGGCGAATTCTATCATTGAACACCGGTCGGTTGGATTGCGGATGTCGAGTTCCGCAGGCTAAACCCAGCGGCAACTGCGCGCGCTCGTCTGTCGAAATTGTAGACATCATCAAGCGATTCAAGCGCACCCTCTGGGATGGCGGCGAGGGTGCGCTCGACGGTTTCGACGATATCAAGAAAGCCGATGCGCCCCTCGAGGAAGGCGTGTACCGCGGTCTCGTTCGCCGCATTAAGTACTGTTGGACAGCCGCCGCCGCGAAGCAAAGCCTCTCTGGCAACCCGCAGCGCTGGGAATCGATCCTCGTCCGGCGGTTCGAAAGTGAGACGGCCAATGGCTGCCAAGTCGAGCCGCTTGGCCGGTGTTTCGATGCGACCTGGCCAGGCGAGCGCGTAGGCTATTGGCGTCCGCATATCGGGCGACCCGAGTTGCGCCAACACCGAGCCGTCCCTGTAGACAACCGCTCCGTGAACGATTGACTGCGGGTGCACGACGATCTCTACCTGCTCCACGGGGAGCTGGAAGAGGTGGTGCGCTTCGATCAGCTCCAGCCCCTTGTTCATCATCGTGGCCGAGTCAACCGAGATCTTTGCTCCCATGCTCCAATTTGGATGGGCGACCGCCTGCTGCGGTGTGACTGCCCTCATGTCCCCCAATGTCCGATCCCGAAACGGGCCGCCGCTCGCCGTCAGAATTATGCGTTCAACAGTGTCGGCGCGGTCGGCGTCGAAACATTGCCAAATCGCATTATGCTCGCTGTCGACAGGCAATAGGGTCGCGCCGCAGCGGGCGACCTCCTGCATGACGAGGGAGCCGGCACAGACCAGCACTTCCTTGTTGGCGAGCGCGACGATCGCACCGCGTCGGATAGCAGCCAAGGTTGGAGCGAGCCCGGCTGCGCCGACGATCCCAGCCATTACCCAGTCGGCCGGACGCAGAGCCGCTTCGGCAAGTGCGTCGGCACCGCAGGCGGGCTCGATTCCGGTACCCGCAAGCGCCTCCTTCAGAGCGGGGTAATGATCCGGGTCGGCGATAGCTGCGAATCGCGCCCGAAGCGCACGCGCCTGCTCGGCCAAGCGCTGCGGATTGCGGTTGGCGGTCAGCGCCTCGACCTGAAAGCCGTCGGGGTTGCGTAGGAGCAGATCAACCGTGTTTTGGCCGATAGAACCGGTTGAGCCTAAAATTGTGACCCGCCGCGGCCCGCTTCCGCGGTAGCTTAGGCCATCAGGCGGGTTCATCGCCAGGCCAAAAGGCTGTGACCGCCAATCAGAGTCAGCAGCGCCACCACCGGGATCACTGCAAGCAGTCCGTCGAGCCTGTCAAGTAGCCCTCCATGACCGGGAATGAGGCCGCTCGAATCCTTCACGCCGAACCTGCGCTTAGCCGCGGACTCGGCAAGATCGCCGAACTGCCCAACAATCGCAAGGCCCGCGCTGACGAGCACCAGCGGCAACGAGGGAGAGATCCCAAGCCAGACAGCCGTCCCCCACCCAATGAAAGCCGCGCAAGATGTTCCGCCCGCGAGCCCGGCCCAGGTTTTCCGCGGGCTCCACCGCGGTGCCAAGCGCGGGCCCCCCAGGCTCCGCCCCGCGGTGTAGGCGCCAATGTCGGTCGCCCAGACGACCGCCAGTGCCCAGAGCAGTGTGGCACGTCCGCTAGCTCCATCGCGCGCAAGCCAAAGCAAACAGACGCACGGCAGCGCTACCCATATCGCGCCGAAGGCCGTCCAGCGGGGTGCAACATCCCGTTTCTGGCGAGCCGCCCAAAATACGACGCCAGATCCGATAAGGGCGGTAGCGAGGGCGAGCCCGGGTGAAGCGAGCGTAGCGGCAGCGACCGCCGCCAGAACGACACTGACGAGCACGATCCCGGTCTGGCCGAAATGTCCTCTTCGGCACAGTCGGCCCCATTCCCAGGCCATCACCGCCGCCGCAACTCCGGTCAGAAGGGGGAGCCACGGCCAGCCGAACCAGATGGCGGCAACGGGAATAGGAGCGAGCGCCACGGCAGAAGCCACGCGCAGTCGCAGCGAGCCCCGCTCAAACCGACCCAAAGGAAGCCCCAAAGCGGCGTTCGCGGCCGCAGAACTCATCGATCGCCTGCTCCAAATCGCCTCTCGAAAAATCCGGCCACAGCGTGTTAGTAAACACGAACTCGGAATAGGCGCTTTGCCACAGCAGAAAATTGCTGATGCGCTGCTCTCCGCTGGTCCGGATGAGCAGGTCCGGGTCGGGGATTTCCGCAGTAAAAAGATGTCGGGCGAAAGAAGCCTCATCGATCTCGTCGGCAGCCAGACTACCGGCGGCAACCTCCCGGGAGATCGCGCGAACCGCGGCAACGATTTCAGCGCGTCCGCCGTAGGACAATGCGATGGTCACGGTGATGCGGCGATTTTCACGCGTGATACCCTCCGCATCGGCTATCAGGCTGAGGAGGTCGGGGGCGAGTCTGTCAAGCTCGCCGATGACTTTGAGTCGAACGCCATTCCGGTGCAGTTCGGCAAGCTCACCGCGCAGATAATGACGCAAGAGCACCATGAGTCCCTCGATTTCTGTCGAGGGTCGTTTCCAATTCTCCGAAGAGAAGCCGAAAAGGGTGAGGTAGGGGATCCCCAGCTCGGCGGCGGCGATGACTGCGCGCCGAGCAGCCTCGGCGCCGTGCCGATGGCCGGCGATCCGCGCCAGGCCTCGCGCCTTCGCCCAGCGGCCGTTACCGTCCATTATGATTGCAACATGCCGCGGAACCGGCCGCGGGGTTGAACCGGCGCTCATCAAACTTGCAGGATCTCTCTGTCTTTCTGGGCCAGCGCCTCGTCGATGCGCTTGATGTAGTCATCGGTCAGGTGCTGCACGTCCTGCTGCAGCTTACGTTGCTGGTCTTGCGAGATCTCGGAATCCTTTTCGCGCCGGCGCAGAACCTCGACACCGTCACGGCGGATATTGCGCACGGAGACGCGGGCCTGCTCGGCGTACTTCGCTGTGACGCGCGTCAGTTCGCGGCGCCGTTCCTCGTTCAGGTCCGGGATCGGCACCCGGATTACCTGTCCTTCAGTTTGCGGATTAAGGCCAAGGCCTGCCTCTCTTATGGCCTTGTCGACGGCCTTTACCATGGCGCGGTCCCAAACCTGCACCGTGATCATCCGCGGCTCCGGGACGCTCACATTGGCCAGCTGATTAAGCGGCATCGCGCCGCCGTAGGCGCTGACGGTGATCGGCTCGAGAAGGCTTGCTGACGCCCTCCCGGTTCGCAAACCTCCAAACTCCTTCCGCAGCACCTCCAAAGCGCCGTCCATGCGGCGCCGAAGATCCGTCAGCAACGTGTCTTCCGGCATGATCCTCGTCCGTCTGGGTCTAGTCTTGTCCGTCGATGATCGTGTACCGCCCGCGTCCCCTTAGAACATCCGCGAACCCGCCATTTTCGAAGATCGAGAACACCAAAATGGGGATGTGGTTCTCGCGCGCCAGCGAAATCGCTGAGGCGTCCATCACCCGCAGGTCACGCGACAGGACCTCGAGATAGTCGAGTCGTTCGAAGCGCTCGGCATCGGGCACCCGCTCCGGGTCGGCATCGTAGACGCCATCCACCTTGGTCGCCTTCAAGAGGGCCTCGCAACCCATTTCGGAGGCCCGCAGCGCGGCCGCGGTATCTGTTGTGAAAAACGGATTTCCGGTCCCGGCGGCGAAGATGACGACGCGCTGCTTCTCCAGGTGACGCAGCGCTCGCCGACGGATATAGGGCTCACAAATCGCTTGCATGGAAATGGCGGACTGCACGCGCGTCGTTACGCCATTCCGTTCGAGCGCGTTCTGCATCGCGAGGGAGTTAATCACTGTCGCGAGCATGCCCATATAGTCGGCGGACGCCCGCTCCATTCCGGCGGCGGAGCCCGAGACGCCGCGAAAGATGTTTCCGCCTCCGATCACCAGACAAATCTCCGCGCCGAGCGCGTGCACCGACTGAATCTCGCCTGCGATGCGTGCGACCATCTCGGGATCGAGGCCGTATTCGCGCGTCCCCATCAGCGCTTCGCCGGACAACTTAAGGAGCACACGGCGGTATCTGAGATCGGCAGACATCAGGCCTGCGTTCATGCCAGGGCCCAGCCCTACGCGGGAAAGCTGAACATACATCAGACCGGAGTTACCGTCGCCTCTTTTGGCACGCGCCCAGGAAAGTCCGGCCCGTTACATCTTGCCCCGCGCGCTTCGCCCGCAGCGAGCTTGGAGTGAGAAGCCGAGAAACGGTCAGCTTCTGAGCTGAGCTGCGACCTCGGCTGCGAAGTCGGTGGGCCGGCGCTCGACGCCTTCGCCGAGCGCGAAGCGGGCAAAACTAGCGACTCGGATCGGTGCACCGGCGGCCTTGCTCGCTTGCTCCACCACCCTCGAGATCTTAGTCTCCTGGTCGACGACAAAGATCTGCTCGAGCAGCACGAACTCCTCATAAAATTTGCGTAGCCGGCCCTCAACCATCTTCTCGATCACAGAATCGGGCTTGCCGGTAGCCCGCGCTTGGTCACGCAACACGTCACGCTCGCGATCGAGTGCGGCTTGCGGTACCGAGGCTATGTCGAGATAGAGCGGGGTCGCCGCCGCGACATGCATGGCCAGCTGCTTGCCAAGCTCCGTGAGCGCATCGGCGGAAGCGCTCGAGGCGAGCGTGACGAGCACTCCGATCTTACCTAAACCCGGACCCAGTGCATTATGGACGTACGAGAAAACGCCGCCCTGGTCGGTCGACAGCCGTGTCATCCTGCGCAACACGATGTTTTCGCCAATCGTCGCAATCAAATGCGTCTGCTCTTCTTCGACCGTGCGACCGGTTCCCGGAAAGCCCTTCTCCTTGAGCGATTCGAGTTCGCCATTGCCGTCGCGCGCCAATTCGCTGACCGCCCGCACGAAGCTCTGAAAAGCATCGTTGCGCGCGACGAAATCGGTCTCGGAATTGACTTCGACAACGGCCCCGGCGAGGCCGCGCGTAGCGACCCCGATCAGGCCCTCGGCAGCCACTCGGCCCGCCTTGTTCGCGGCCGCAGACAATCCTTTTTTTCTCAGCCAGTCGACCGCTGCTTCGATCTCTCCGCCGCTCTCGGCGAGCGCCCGTTTGCAATCCATCATTCCCGCGCCGGTCTTCTCGCGCAATTCTTTGACCAACGCCGCCGTCACTTCGGCCATGATGTAATCCCTTCGTCTAAACTCGATCTTTCTCGCAGAAAATGCAGAAGCTAATGCACTATGGCCGCTGGCGTCCCACTTTCAAGGTTAGTCGACCCAGGCGCCTCTGAAATGTGCTCAAACCTCTCCTGGGCAATGTTTCGTTCGGTTAGATCCTCGCGGGCGCCGACGTCGACCCCCGAGGCAGCCAATTCAGCCTGGAGCCCGTCGAGCACGGCACCGGCAGCGAGATCACAATATAGGTGTATCGCGCGCATGGCATCGTCATTGCCGGGGATTGGGTAGGCGACCCCGTCGGGCGATGAGTTCGAATCGAGGATCGCGACGACCGGAATGCGCAGCGTATTAGCCTCGCTTACCGCAATTGCTTCCTTATTAGTGTCGATTACGAACAGGATATCCGGAAGTCCGCCCATTTCCTTGATGCCGCCGAGCGCGCGTTCGAGCTTGTCGCGGCTTCTGGTCAGCTCGAGCAGTTCTCGCTTCGTCAATCCGGTCTGTTCGTGGGAAATCCGCTCCTCGAGCTCACGCAACCGCCGGATCGACTGCGATATCGTTTTGAAATTGGTCAACATGCCGCCGAGCCAGCGGTAGTTGACGTAGTATTGGCCGCACCGCTTGGCAGCCTCGGCGATCGGCTCCTGGGCTTGGCGCTTGGTGCCAACCAGCAGAACACGCCCGCCCCCTGCGACGACATCGCGGATCGCTTGCAGCCCCTGCTGCAGCATCGGTTCCGTCTGTTCGAGATCGATAATGTGGATCCCGTTGCGGACGCCAAAGATGTACGGCGCCATTTTGGGGTTCCACCGGCGCGTATGGTGACCGAAATGAACGCCGGCTTCGAGCAGCTGCCGTAGAGATGCGTGAGGTATTGCCATACTGGTTCCTTGCTTCCGGTTTGAGCCGCCGCAGGAGAAATCGGGACCCTTCTTGACAGGCCCCGACACCGGAGTGGGTAGCTGCGCGAGAATGATTCGCGCCGCAGCGCCCGCTGCCCTGCGTGAGGGATCGCAAAGTTACTTACGGTGCATCCGCCGCCTTCGCAAGTGCAGCCTCGCCGTTATCGCTGGCGGCGGCCCAAGGCTGAGACTAAGATTCACCCGCGTAGCGACAAGGGAGAGTTTAAATGAGCGCGTTCAAGTATGACCACGTTCACCTCCGCAGCCCTGATCCGGAGGCGACGGCCCGGTACTACGAAAGGATGTTCGGCGCCACGATCAAGCGGTCGATCCAGTCCGACGGCCGGGAGCGCATCGACCTCGACCTCTGTGGCATCACTGTCTTCATCGCCAAGGCCGATCCGGAAAAGGTCGCTGCACCGCCGGAGCCGCCCTTTCAGGGTCTCGAACACATCGGACTTACGGTAACCCCTATCGACAGCGCCGTGGCGGACCTGAAGCAAAAGGGAGCCGAGTTCACCATGGAGCCGACAACGTTCCGGCCAGGGATACGCATTGCCTTCCTGCGCGGCCCGCAAAACGTGCATATCGAGCTCGTTGACCGTAACGCTACCTGATGCCGAGGCCATCCTCGGCTTGCGAAGCGGCACGGCGATGGCGGCTCGAACCGCGCTGATCTATGCGAGACGGACCCGGACGGCTTCGGGACCTTTGCGCCCCTCGGCAATGTCGATCAGCACGCGCTGGCCTTCATTAAGGGTGCTCACACCGGAGCGTTCGAGGGCTGAGGCGTGCACGAACGCGTCCTTGCCGCCCTCGTCGCGGACGATGAAGCCGAAGCCTTTCTGGGCATTGAACCACTTCACCGTGCCCGCTTCCTGCACTGTGGCCTCGGAAGGGGCCTCGCTGCGATTAGCAGGCGGGTAGGCCGAGCGTCTAGCCGCCGGTGGTGCGGCGGTGCTGCTATCGACACTGATGACTTCGGTAACTTGCGGGCCCTTTTGTCCGGGCGCAACTCGTATCTCGAGCGTTTCTCCCGCCTGCACCGCCGCAATGCCGCCACGTTCGAGTACGGTGGCATGCAGGAAAGCGTCGCCCGAACCGTCCGTCATCTCGACGAACCCAAAGCCTCTTTCGGGCTTAAACCATTTGACGACGGCGCGCACAGGCGGGCCGGATGGCGCCTCGAACCGCGGCGGGCTAAATCGCGGCGCGGCACCAAAGTCGCGGGGATGCGGGTCAAAGCCGTCGTCGTCGAAATCACGGCGCCGGGTCTGACGAAAATTCCTATCTCTGATCAAGTCAGTTTCCTGTCGAGTCGGTTGACGGCCCATTCGGACCGCGCCTGCGGATTGTTCCAAAAAATCGCGGCGGGCGCGAGCGGATTAATTGTGACAATCACCCAGGGCCCCCGGATCCGAGACAACTGGCCGGTTCTCGGCATGGGCACACGCGCCGCCGAACCTTCACGACGGCGGTCGCCGGCGCTTCCGTGCATCTGTGGATGCATGGTCAACCCACTAACGCGCTGTGCGGTGTGAAGTTCATCCTCTCTAAGGTCCGCCCTCAATGCCTAACCCGCCGCTCGCGTGCGGCAAAACGGCCAGTCGAGGCAAATCCCGTGTTGTGAAACGTTTGGTGAAGAAAGGCCGTTGGCCATATTCGGAACGAAGTTGTATCACGCGCCGTTGTGGCTTCGGCTCCCCTACATCCGCACGGAATTTCGGCAAGCAGGAGGTTCATGGAATGTACAGGAAACTGGCGATTGCGATCTGCGCGCTCGGCTTGGCCGCAGGCGCTTTCGCGCTGGCGACACCGGCGCAGGCGCAAGCCGTCAAGGCAGGGGTACTGACCTGCAACGTCTCCGGCGGCTTCGGTTTCATCTTCGGCTCATCGCGGGCGGTAAACTGCACCTTTTCACCTGGCGGCGGCCCTCCCCAACATTACACCGGCGCGATCAACAAATTCGGTGTCGATATAGGCTATGTGCAGGGTGCGGTCATGATCTGGGCGGTGCTCGCGCCAACCACCAATCCCGCGCCCGGCTCCTTGGCTGGCACCTACGTTGGCGCTACCGCGAGCGCCACGGTCGGGGTCGGGGTCGGAGCCAATGTGTTGGTTGGCGGCTCCGCCAATTCGATCTCACTGCAGCCGCTCAGCATCGAAGGCAACACCGGTCTTAATGTTGCCGGCGGCATAGCACAAATGACGCTGACCCACCAGCCGGGCTGACATCGCTGGTGCTGGCGCCTCAATTGCACCCCCCGACCGGCGGGCTTGCCGTACAGCATAAATCGCATTTCCTGCCCGGATCACATTTCCAAGCGATCGGTTTCTGCTGTTTGGAGAGTAACAGACGCCGTTTCATTCCACGCTTGAAGACGAACGGCTGAGCTTACTCACAACGCCTACTACTTGGTGATACTTGCGAATCTCCGCCTGCCCGCCATGCATCGCATGGGTTGCCGGTTGCCACGGATGAAGGGTGGTCTAAGATGCGCGGTTGAAGCCCGATTGAGGATTTCTTTCCGGAGGACGCGCCATGATTACGAAATTCGATAGTCTGTTCGCCGGGCACATCGACATGGAAAATGCCGGTTATGCCGGCACCCCGGTGAACGACCGCCGGTTTTCGAACGAACATCTCGCCACCGTCTTCGACAAGGCCGAGGCGATGGCCAAGCTGATGGACCGTCTCGGTTACAACGCATTCTGGATGGCCGAGCATCATTTTCAGCGCGAAGGCTATGAGTGCATTCCCAATGTCCTGATGGCGGCGCTGCACCTCGCGCATCTGACCCGGCGGATCAAGATCGGGTGCGGCTTCAACATCGCTCCAATGTGGCACCCGCTGCGCCTCGCCGAGGATTATGCGACGGCGGACATTCTGACCGGCGGGCGGGTCATCTTCGGCGTCGGGCGGGGCTATCACACCCGCGAAGTCGAAACCTTCGGGTCACCATTGCTCGATCAGCCGGCCAACCGCGAGCTCTTCGAAGAGCAGGTCGACATCATTTTCAAGGCGTTCAACAACGAGTCGTTCTCGCATTATGGCAAGCATTACACGATCCCGGCCCAGGTACCGTACCGTGGCTACGACCTGAAGGAGCTGACGGTCGTTCCCCGCCCGTTCCGGCTCCCGGTCGAGTGTTGGCAGCCGGTTCAAGGCGGCACGGCGCGGGCGCTGGATTTCATGGCCAAGCACGGGATCAGGGGACTGATCGGCGGCGGTTCCGCCGAAGGGGGTGCCATGCACCGGGTCGTCCTCGACTGGCAGCAGGCGCATGCGCGGATCGGCCGGCAGCTGGAGATGGGCGAGCGGCTGTGCTTCGGCTTCCATTTCTACCTCGCCAAGAACCGCGAGCAGGGCATTCGCGAGGCGGGCAAATACTACGAAGAGAACATGAAGATGTTCGGCGAGCTGCGGCTCGTGCGGGCGCTCACCGACGAGCAGATCGAGATCATGCGCGATCCAAAACGTGCACCCACTGCCAAACTGCCCCGCATTGAGGACGCCATCGCCAATGGCGGCTTCCTGTGCGGCTCCCCGGAGCAAGTTGTCGAGCATCTGAAGAGTCTCGAGAGGCGCTACCCCGGCCTCGATCGGGTTTCGGTAAGCTTGTCAGTCGGCGTACCGAAAGCGGTCTGCCTTGAACAGATCGAGTGGTTTGCCGCTGAAGTAATGCCCGCCTTTGAACGGGCAAAGGTTCCGGAACCCGCAATGGCGAATTAAGGCAAACTTGCGGTGGAGGCGCCGGTTCCATTCTTGAACGATGGACAGCTGGCCGGCAACCGTCATCGGCGCGGCAACTGCGTTGATCTGGGCCCACCTGCTGATCTTTCGCGGCGGTTTTTGGTGGCGTCCGTTCCGTGCCGCACCGGTTGCGCCAATCGTAAACGCCGGATCAGTCGTCGCCGTGATCCCGGCGCGAGACGAAGCCGCAGTGATCGGGCGGGCCATCGCATCGCTTCTATCGCAGGATTACCCAGGCGAACTTCACATCATCCTGGTGGACGACCAGAGTAGCGATGGGACCGCGGCGGTCGCCCGCGCCGCCGCCGAGAAAGTTAATGCCTCGCGGGATCTGACGATTTGCGTCGGAAAACCGCTTCCGGCCGGGTGGACGGGGAAGCTTTGGGCGCTGCAGCAAGGGGTCGAAGCTGCGCGGGCACGACAGCCGGATTACCTGCTGCTGACCGACGCCGATGTCGTGCACGGCCCGGGCAGTTTGCGCGAACTGGTTTCGCGCGTCGAAACCCAGGGCTACGATCTTGTCTCCCTAATGGTTAGGTTGCACTGCCGCAGCCTCTGGGAGATCCTGCTGATCCCGGCCTTCGTATTCTTCTTTTTCAAGCTCTATCCGCCGCTTTGGGTGGCGGATCCCAGCCGCCGCACCAGCGCCGCAGCCGGTGGTTGCATCTTGATCCGCGCCTCGACCCTCGATCGGATTGCCGGCATTGACGGCATCCGCGACGAAATCATTGATGATTGCGCTCTCGCCCGGCGCGTCAAATCGGTCGGCAAGGTTTGGCTCGGCCCTGCCGCGGACACTGCAAGCATCCGCGAGTATCGGTCCTGGCGGGCGATCTGGGACATGATCGTGCGCAGCGCCTTCGCCCAGCTCGATTATTCCGCTGTAATGCTGCTCATCACAGTTTTTTTGTTGGCACTCACATATCTGGCCCCGCCGTTATTGTTGCTGTCGTTCGAGCCCGCAGCGATGCTTTGTGGCGGGCTCGCTTGGCTGGCCATGACCATTGCGTATCTACCGACGCTGCGAGCCTACGATGCTCCGCTCGTTTTGGCCCCGTTGCTGCCTCTGACCGCTCTATTCTACCTGGTGGCCACCGTCGCCTCGGCGGTGCTGTTCTGGGCCGGCCGAGGCGGCTATTGGAAAGGCCGGTTTCAAGCTCCCTCGCCCAGGCGCCGCTGATTTAATGCAATTGACGCGGCAACTCGGCAATTGCTTGATCGATCAGCGCGGCGCCGCGCTGATCGTCGAGCGAGGCGGTGATCACCTGGCGGGCGGCGGCGATTGCTATGTCCACGGCGATCGCGCGGATTTCGCCTAGCGCCTTCGCCTGTTCTTGCGCGATCCGCTCTTCTGCAAGCGATTGCCGACGCCGCAAGCTCTGCTCAAGTTCACGCATCGACTGCGCGGCAATGCGCTCAGCTTCCTGTTTGGCGTGGCTGACGATCTGCTCGGCCTCGGCGGCGGCTTCCCGCTGTCTTTGCTGGTATGTCGCGAGAGCGCGCTGCGCTTCTGCACGCAAATTTGCCGCGGCCTCCAGTTCCTCACGGATGCGATGCGCACGAGCGTCGAGCGCGCCGACAATCCACTGGCTCGCCCGCTTCCAAACAAGGACAAGAAAAACCGCAACGGCCACGAGGACCCAAAACTCGGCATCGCTGAAGAGGTGAGGCATCAGTTCACGCGCTCGGCGATCGCTCGGTTCACGGCAGCCGCCAGGCTCGCCGGGTCTGCCGGTGAACCGCTCACTTTTTCGGTCACCGATCGACCGACCTCGCTCGCGATTGCATGCATCTCCGAGAGCGCCCGCTGCTTCGCTGCAGTGATTTGTCGCTCCGCCTCGGCGATTTGCTGCGCCAGGGCCTCGTTCAGCTGTTGTTGCCGTTCAGCAGCCTCGGCCGCCAGTCGGTCGGTGGTTTCCTTAACGGCTGCCTGAGCCTGCGCCCGAGCCGTCGCGAGGGTCTGCTGATAAGCAGCGATCGCAGCCTCCGCCTCAGTCTTTAGCTGCGCCGCTTGGGAGAGATCATCGTCGATCCGCTTGCGCCGCGCCTCTATGAGACCGCCGACCCGTGGAAGTCCGACCCTGGTCATCAGGATCAAAAGCAGGCCGAAGCTCACGGCGAGCCAGAACAGCTGTGGCACGAAAGTCGATATCTCGAGCTGCGGCATCTCGCAGCCCCGATTAGAACACGAAGAGGATCAGAAAGGCGATCGCGAGCCCGAAGAGGCCGGTTGCTTCGGCCAACGCGAAGCCGAGGAATGCGAAGGGCTGTACCTGCCCTTGCGAAGCCGGATTACGCGCTACCGCGTTGATAAGCGCCGAAAAGACATTGCCGATACCGACGCCAGCACCGACAAGCGCGATGCAGGCAAGGCCGGCTCCGATCATTTTTGCGGCATTGATATCCATCTGATTGTCCGTCAGTTGAGGGTCGAGCGGAGCATTCAGTGCAGGTGAATTGCCTCGCCCAGGTAGAGACAGGTCAGTATAGCGAAAACATAGGCCTGCAGCACGGCCACGAGAAATTCGAGGGCGACGAGCAGGACGTTGATCGCCGTCGGGAACAAGGCGAGGACGCCGAGGCTGGCGGCAAAGCCCCCGAAGATCGCCAGCATCGTGTGCCCGGCCAGCATGTTCGCAAAGAGCCGGATCGACAGGGTGAACGGGCGGATGCAATAGGACAACAGCTCGATCGGCACGAGTATCAGCAGCAGCACCTTTGGCACGCCGCTCGGCACAAAGAGGCTGAGGAAGTGAAAGCCGTGCCGAATCATGCCAATCGTTGTCACGAGGATGAAGACCACCGCGGCGAGCGCGAAGGTGACGATGATCTGGCTCATCGTCGTGTAACTGTAGGGAATCATTCCCAACAAATTAGCGAACAGAATGAAAGTGAATAGCGCGAAAATGAAAGGAAAGAATTGCCGGCCGCCCTGGCCGATATTGGTGTCGACCATGTCGCCGACGAACTCATAGAGCATCTCGGCAACCGATTGCCATCGGCCGGGCACTAGTGACGCCCTGCGGGTCGCGAGCACGGTGAGCGCGGTCACGAGCGCGACCGCGGCCGTCATCATCAGGGCGGCGTTGGTGTAGGAGAGATCGAGCGCGCCGATATGGATCGGGATGATGCGCGCGATCGTAAATTGCTCGAGTGGATGAAGTTCTATCGCCACTTCAGCTCTCGTCCTCGTCCCACTCGTCCTTTGTCGCCGGCCTGCCGGCGCCGCTTTCGGGCCTCCGATAGCCCACGGGAGCAGTTATGCCGGCGACGGCGCGATAGACGTTCAGCATGCCAGCCGCAACCCCGAGGAAGAACAATACCACGATCCCCCAGGGCCGGGTTCCGAACCAATGATCAATCGCCCACCCCAAACCAGTCGCAACGCCAATGGCGGCCACCAGTTCGAGCCCTATGCGGAGCCCCAGCCCCAGCCCTTGCTGCAGGGCACCGCGATCTGCCGCCGCCGGCTGCTCCCGTCGCGCCCGCTCTGCACGCGCCCTGTCGATTCGCTCGCCCAGCCGCGCCAGAGGATCCGGCGGCTGCTCGCTCATTCGCAGGAGCGCAATGACACGATGGCTGCGCGCAGCCCGCTGCGGCCAAAACGCGGCGCAACATAGGGACCGCTCCGGAACGTGTCAACGAGCCCCCGGGCTCTGACCGCTGACGGTTTGCCGCAGCCGGCGGTCAGAGCCGGTTGCACCTTATACCGGCCGGACAAAGGCATGGCGCTTTCGGCCGGCGCTGAGCTTGATCATACCGTGCGGGTCGAGATCTGTGAGCGATATTGGGCTGATCTCGTTCTTGACGACGGTGTCGTTGATGCGCGCGCCTCCGCCGCGGATCAGCCGCCGCGCTTCGCCGTTGGAGGACGCAAGACCGGCGAGGCTGAACAGCTCGAAAGCGGGTATGCCGCGCTCGAGAAGATCGCGGGGCAGGACGGTGGCGTACGCCCCCAGCCCGCCGCTCGCCGTGAAGTTCGCTGATGCTTCGATCATCTTCCCCCCGCCGAAGAGGGCGCGCGCGGTCTCGGCCGCCGCTTCGGCTGGTTCCCGGCCATGGCACAGCTCGGTCGCTTTATCTGCCAGCTTCTTTTTTGCTTCGTTGATATCGCCGCGCATTAGCCGCTCGATCTCGGCGAGATCCAATTCGGTGAACAGGCGCAGAAAACGGCCGACATCGGCATCATCGGTGTTTCGCCAGAATTGCCAGTATTCGTACGGCAACAGTTTCTCGGAGTTGAGCCAGACGGTGCCCTGCGCGGTCTTGCCCATCTTGGCGCCGGCGGAAGTCGCAATCAGCGGCGTCGTCAGGCCGAACAGTGTTCGCCCCTCGGTCCGCCGCGCGAGCTCGACGCCGGCGACGATGTTGCCCCATTGATCGGAGCCGCCGATCTGCAATTCGCACCCGTATCGCCGCGCCAGCTCTACGAAGTCGTAAGCTTGCAGGATCGGGTAATTGAATTCGAGAAAGCTCAAGGGCTGGTCGCGTTCGAGCCGGAGCCGGATGCTGTCCTGGGTCAGCATGCGGTTCACCGAGAAATGCCGCCCGATGTCGCGCAACAGCGGGATGTAACGCAATTCGTCGAGCCAATCGGCATTGTTGACCATCATCGCGTCGCTCGGCCCCTCGCCGAAGCGCAGGAACTTCGCAAAGACGGTTCGAATGCCTGCCATGTTGCGGGCGATTTCGGCATCGTCGAGCAGTTGCCGCGCCTCGTCCTTGCCGGAGGGGTCGCCGATCCGCGTCGTGCCGCCACCCATCAGGACGATCGGCTTGTGCCCGCACCTCTGAAGGAGACGCAGCAGCATGATCCCGACCAGGCTACCGACATGGAGGCTGTCTGCCGTGCAGTCGAAGCCCTCATAGGCTACAACGCGGCCGGCACCCAGCCGTTCGTCGAGGGCCTCGATGTCTGTGCATTGATGGACGAAACCGCGTTCGAGCGCGGCGGCGAGAAAGGGAGAACGAGGCGTCGACATGGCTGCGTCATCTAACATAGGAGCGCGGAGCGGGCCACAAAACTACTTGCGAATGTGGCACGCGATCGGCTTGATGAGCGGCACCTCGCTCGACGGGATCGATGTCGCGACGATCGAAACTGACGGCCGCGATCGCGTTATCCCGGGCCCGGCAATGACGTTCCCCTATGCCAGAGAGTTCCGGGAACGGCTGCGTTCGGTGCTTGGCGGCATCGGTCAGGTGGGTGAGGTCGAACAGGAATTGACGCATTTGCACGCCGACGCCGTGGAGCAAATCCGCCGCGAGCATCTGATACGCCCGGTGGATGTGGTCGGGTTTCATGGACACACGATCCTGCACCGCCCGGCCGAGCGCCGCACGTGGCAAATCGGTGACGGGGCGCTGTTGGCGAGCCGGCTCGGTCTGGACGTAGTCGCCGACTTCCGCTCCGCCGACGTCACGGCGGGCGGTGAGGGGGCCCCGCTCGCCCCGCTGTTTCATGCCGCATTAGCCGCGAACTTGCCGAAGCCGCTGGTGGTCCTCAACATCGGCGGGGTGGCCAATGTCACCTGGATCGGAGAGAAGGCGGAAATTTTGGCTTTCGATACCGGCCCAGGCAACGCCCTGGTCGACGATTGGGTGCGCCGGCACATCGGCGCCGCCGCCGATTTCGACGGCGCTCTCGCTCGGGCCGGGCAGGTTTCGACGAGGCATGTCGATCGCTTCCTCGCCGCTTCCTATTTCGATCGGCCTACCCCCAAATCGCTTGATCGCGACGATTTCCACGATGCGGTGCCGACTGAGCTTTCATTGGAGGACGGCGCGGCGACTTTAACCGAGATGACGGCGGCCGCAGTTGGGGCGGCGACCCGTCACTTCCCGGGACCAGCGGGGCAGTGGCTTGTTACTGGCGGCGGCCGACAGAATCCGGCACTGATGGAAGCGATCGCTCGCCGGGTCCGTGCTCCGGTCCGTGCTGTCGAAGAGGTCGGATGGGATGGCGACTCGCTCGAGGCGCAAGCCTTCGCCTACCTCGCCGTCCGCTCGGTTTTGGGATTACCGCTGAGCCTTCCTACAACAACCGGCGTTCCGGAACCGACCTGCGGCGGCCGCTTGTTCAGAGCATGTTTGCCCTAGCACAACCCTAAATAGTACCCATGATTGCCCGTTTGCTGTACCTGCAGCAAATCTGCAGCAAATTTTCTCTTTCTGATTGTAGATTCCGGGCAGCCTTCCAAATTCATCCGGTTTTTACAGCCCAGCCCTTTCTCTTTTGGAGTGGACCTCGCCGCGTTAGTGGGTGACGAGGCGGCGCTCGATCGCAGCGGCCTTGATCGCCTTCTGCAATTTCTCGAAGGCGCGCACCTCGATCTGCCGCACGCGCTCGCGTGAGATGCCGTATTGCTGCGACAAATCCTCGAGCGTCATCGGGTTCTCGCGCAGGCGCCGCTCGGTCAGGATGTGGCGTTCGCGATCGTTCAGATGCGTCATCGCCTTTTCGAGGAGGTCGCGGCGCAGTCCGAGTTCCTGCCGCTCGCCGAGGCGGGTCTCCTGGCTCTCGCTCTCGTCGACGAGCCAATCCTGCCATTCGCCCTCGCTATCGGAGCGCAAGGGCGCATTCAGCGAATGGTCCGGGCTCGCCAGCCGGCGATTCATGCTAACGACATCGGCCTCGGGGACATCGAGCTCGGTGGCGATCTTTCTCAAATTCTCGGGCGAGAGGTCGCCCTCCTCCATCGCCTGCAACTGGCCTTTCAGCTTGCGCAGATTGAAGAAGAGCTTCTTCTGGGCCGCTGTCGTCCCCATTTTGACGAGCGACCAGGAATGCAGGATGTATTCCTGGATCGCCGCGCGGATCCACCACATCGCGTAGGTCGCAAGGCGAAACCCGCGATCGGGATCGAAGCGTTTGACGGCCTGCATCATGCCGACATTGCCCTCGGAAATGAGCTCGGAGAGCGGCAAACCATAGCCCCGATATCCCATCGCGATCTTGGCGACGAGGCGAAGGTGACTAGTCACTAGCTTGTGCGCGGCCTCGGGATCCTCATGCTCTTTCCAGCGCTTGGCGAGCATGTATTCCTGCTCTGGCTCGAGCATAGGAAATTTGCGGATCTCCTGCAGATACCGCGTCAGGTTTCCTTCCGACGAGATGGAAGGTACCGAAAGAGTTGCCATCGACGATTGTTGCTCCGTTCTAAGTCGGTATGGGCAAACGCTGGAGGGAAGCGTCTCGATCCCCCGACGCCCATACCCTACTAATATGGTTGGTTTTTGTCCAGTTTAAAGTCGCTCTAAATTATCGGCGAGCTCGCGCAGGTCGGCGGGTGCCGGGCTGTCGAATTCGAGGTGGCGCTTCTCGACGGGATGGTCGAAGCCGAGCAGCCGGGCATGCAAAGCCTGCCGCGGAAATTTAGCGGCTTGAGCTCCGATCGGACCGGCGTGCGCGACGGATCGACCAGCGCGTGGGCCGTATACCGGGTCGCCAATCAGCGGATGGCCGCGATGCGCGAGGTGAACACGAATTTGATGCGTGCGCCCGGTGGCGAGCCGGCATTCGATCAACGATGCATGGGTTCGAAAAGCGCGCTCGACGCGATAGCGAGTGATCGCCGGTCTACCTTTGTCTTCCCCGACGACCGCCATTTTCTTTCGATTAGCGGTGCTGCGACCGATATTCGCGGCAATCTCGCCAGCGGGCGGGGCTGGCACGCCCCAGACCATAGCGGTGTACGCCCGCACAATCCGGCGGGCCGCGAAATCTCGCGACAAGGCTTGATGCACCTTCTCGGTTTTGGCGACAACCATCAGGCCGCTCGTGTCCTTGTCGAGGCGATGTACAATACCAGGCCGCCTCACGCCGCCGATGCCGGAGAGAGTGCAGCCACAATGATCTAGTAAGGCGTTGACGAGGGTGCCCTCCGGATTTCCCGGAGCGGGATGAACAACCATCCCTGCCGGCTTGTCGATCACGATCAGGTGTTCGTCCTCAAAGCGGATATCGAGCGGGATCGGCTGCGCGATCGGTACATCATCTTCAATTTGAGGGAGAAATATGACGAAATTCTGGTCGCGCTGAACGCGCTGAGAGGGGTCGCGGACAACCGCTCCCTCCGCGCTCACAAGGCCGGTTTCGATCAAGTGCTTGAGCCGAGTGCGTGACAGCTGCGGCAAATGAAGCGCCAATACGCGATCAAGCCGCTGCCCGACATCGGCTTCGCCGGTCCGGATCATATTCGCGGCAGAGGAAGCTGCGGGATCAAAAATCATCGCTAAAACGGCAAATGCGTGCGCTCAAAATCCTCGTCGTCGTGATGGGCATCATGCTCGTAGTCGGTTTCGCCGCGCTGGTTGCAGGCATTGCTGGCAGGGTATCGCGGGGCGGAGGCCAACCCATTTCTCGCGCGTTCGCCGACCGGGCCATCGAGATCCCGCGCGGCGCGCATATCGAGGCGATGACGACCACCCTGGATCGGCTTGTTCTCGCCCTCGCTCTTCCAGAGGGTGGCCGGGAGATCCTGATAATCGATTTGGCAACGGGCGCTCGCCTCGGCACGATTGAACTGACCCAGTCACGCTGAAGGCATCCGATTCGTAATCAGGCCTACCACTCGGATGCCCGTCTCTTGAGCCATCTCCCGTCATTTTCGGGTCATCCTGCCCCGTACAAAAGTACTATCTTGAAAGCTCAGTCGTTTCTTCCGAACTTCTCGGCGGCTTGAATTGTTCGCGAAGCCGGAACCGAACACCGAGCGGCGATGAGAACCTCGCAGCGGCTGGCCAGAGCGAAACCCAACCTATTGCCCGAGCCCGCTGGTCACTAGCCCGCTGGTCACTAAGCACTCCATGTCTTTCCACCGCGCCGGCGACCGACTCCGATGGCTTTGCCGCCATACCCGGAAAATCATGTTCAGTGGCGGTTTCTGAGCTGGGAAGCCGTCTTTTTCACGTCCGACAAGTCAGGGTAGATCGAAATGGGGAAAAAAGCGAACGGTGCAAGGCCCCTTGGCAAGGCAAGCCTTGCCCGCACCGGCATGACTGATCCGAAATTCGATGGGGCGGGGCAGGATAGGTGCATCGGCGCACGGACACTGGGCCCGGTCTCGGATCTCGAGCGTCATTTGCCCTCCGATTGGTGGCGCACATTGTTCAATTCCCTATATCTCGAAACTGACGGCGATGTGATCGAGAACGATCGTAACACCGCCGAAGAAGTCGATCTTCTGATCCGCAGCGTGGGGCTAGAGCGGAATGATCGAATTCTCGATTTGTGCTGCGGACAGGGTCGCCATTCGTTGGAACTTGCAGGGCGCGGCTTTCCCCAAGTCACCGGGCTGGATCGCTCGCGCTACTTGATCCGCCTCGCCCGCAAGCGGGCCAAGCAAGGCGGTTTACAGGTCTCGTTCCACGAAGGTGATGCGCGGCGGTTCCGTCTTGGTGACGCCGAGTTCCATTGCATCTGTATCTTGGGAAATTCCTTCGGTTACTTCGAACGGCCGGAGGACGACTTAGCTGTGCTCGAGGCGGTTCAACGGGCCTTGGCCTCCGGTGGCTCGCTGGTGATGGATTTGATGGATGGCGATTGGATGCGCCATCACTTTGAACCGCGCTCGTGGGAGTGGATCGATCAAAACCATCTCGTCTGCCGCGAACGAGACCTGGCCGGAGACGGCGACCGGTTGATCAGCCGAGAGGTGGTGGTTCATGCGGAACGCGGCGTCATCGCTGATCAGTTTTACGCAGAGCGGCTTTACTCCAAGGAACGTCTCGAGGCACTGTTGCGGCGCGCTGGCTTTGCCAATCTTCGCTTCCACTCGCTGTTGGCCCCCGAGTCGCACCGCAATCAAGATTTGGGCATGGTGGCGCATCGGCTCTTCGTGACTTGCGAAGCGCCGCGCCGCGCGCACCGGCTGCCTCGCCGCACCGCGCTGTTCTCCGAGGTCACAGTGCTTCTCGGTGATCCGCGCCTGCCCGATCCCGTCAAGCGCAACGGGCGCTTCAATCAAGAAGATGCCGAAACCATTGAGCGGCTCAAGACGGCGCTGCGCGAGCTTCCCGATTATCGTTTTCGTTTTCTCGACAACCACGCCTCGTTATTTGCCGATCTGCGGGCGAATCGCCCGCATTTCATTCTAAATTTTTGCGACGAAGGATTCAATAACGACGCGTTTATGGAAATGCATGTCCCCGCCCTGTTGGAGATGCTCGACATTCCCTATAGTGGCGCAGGGCCCGCCTGTCTTGGCCTTTGCTACAACAAATCTCTGGTTCGCGGCATTGCCCAAGCCATTGATGTACCGGTCCCGGCGGAAACTTATTTCAATTCCGACGACCTGGCGGCCACGATCCCGTCGGTCTTCCCGGCGCTGATCAAGCCGAATTTCGGCGATTCATCGATCGGCATCACGCAAGATGCGGTCGTCCACACCTGGGAACAGGCGATCGCCCGGCTCAGCCGCCTGCGCGAGGAAATGCCGGGTTGCCCCATTCTGCTCCAGGAGTTTTTAACCGGCCCCGAATACTCTGTCGGGATTATCGGCAATCCGGGGCAGGGCTACCGCGTCCTGCCGCCGCTTGAAGTAGATTATTCCCGGCTCGACCCGTCGCTGCCACGACTACTGCCGTACGAATCCAAATGGATCCCCGACTCGCCTTACTGGACCCAGATCGGCTATCGCGAGCCGCGGCTCGACGAGGAGGCGCGGCGGAAAATTATCGATTATTCGAGCATTCTGTTCGAGCGGCTCGGCTGCCGCGACTATGCGCGCTTCGATTTCCGCGCCGATGCCGAGGGCGAAATCCGGCTGCTCGAAGTTAATCCGAACCCCGGCTGGTGCTGGGACGGCAAGCTCACCCTGATGGCCGAAATGGCGGGGCTGCGTTACTCCGAGCTGCTGAGGCTGATCATCGAGGCCGCGCAAGGACGGGTCGCGGCGCAATACCCTGGCCTCGTCATCCCCTTCACGGAGCCACGAGCGCGGACGGCAGGCACGCCCGCCGGATAAAGGTCTCGGCTTGAACTCCGACGCGCCCGTCAGTTGCAGGTTATTTCATACACAGTTATTAGCTCTGTTTGACCACTCCAGTTGCACGGTGTAGTTGCCTACCTTTTTCGTTCTCCAAGCGCAAATATCGCCAATCTCTCCATTGGCGTCGTCATACCAACCCCGTCCAGGGATCGCATCGGTTATGGCTTCGCAAAGTTCATGTGAACTGGTTGAGGTCAGCGCATCGAGAGCATTGAGCCCGCCGAGGCAGCCGTTGCAGCCCGGATACGGCATCACCGCATAGAAGACCTGCCCAGAGATATCGTTGTGATAACCACAGAAAGCTTGGCATGACGCCGAGCCGCCCTGAATAACTCGAACGCCAGGCTGCCGGCTCAATTCATCGTGCGCCCGCGGCGCTTCCTCTGCGGCTCAGGTCTTTGGGCTGACTGACGCCCTGGTACGGCGCTATTACCCGCGGCATTTCCGGCAACGATAATCGTTCATTTTTCCCTGATTCCCCTTGCGTCGCCGGCAGATCGGCGTATCTATCGGGCTCTCGACGCACTCGCACGTGCCTATGGCCCATGGTGGTTATGCAACGACGTAACGCGTCCTTTTTGGCAGCCCGGTCGCAAGGCCGGTCCCGAGAGGGAGGACGGTATGGTTGCTTTCCGATCAAGGGGCGTGGTGCCCTGCCCTGACGCCAACCTTCGTGGGACGCGTTTACGGGGTCGGGGTAGCCGGGTCATCGATCCGAGCAGTTTGAGCTAATCCCAGAGCCGGCCGATTGCGCCTCGGAAGAGGCAGATCGGCATTGTTTTCGGTGGCGTTCGGTGGCGCCGGGGTCTGTCCGCTTGAGCGGGCGGTCCCTGGTTTCCGTCGACGCCGACATTTTAGCTCTTCCTGCAAGGTTGAAGCCGGTGAAGACTGAGAGGATCTCCCGTTTTCTTGCCGAACACTCTCCCGAAACTCCGTGCCTCGTCGTTGATCTGGATGTCATCGCCGAAGCCTACGAGGCATTACGTTTCCATCTGCCGCTGGCGTCCATTTACTATGCGGTAAAGGCGAACCCGGCTGCCGAAATCGTGGCTATGCTGGCGTGCAAAGGGGCGAGTTTCGATGTCGCGAGCCGCGGCGAAATCGAGCTTTGCCTTGGCCGCGGGATCGCGCCGGGCCGCTTGTCCTACGGCAACACGATCAAGAAGGAAAAGGACATAGATTACGCGTATCAAGCGGGGGTGCGGCTCTTCGCCTTCGACAGCGAGCACGAACTCGACAAGCTGGCGCGCGCGGCGCCTGGTGCGCGCGTCTTCTGCCGCATTCTGATCTCCTGCAATGGTGCGGAGTGGCCGTTGTCGCGCAAATTCGGTTGCGCGCCGGAAATGGCGATCGAGCTCCTGCGCAAAGCGCGCAAAAGCGGGCTCGATCCCTATGGCATCTCCTTTCATGTCGGCTCGCAGCAAACCGATCTCGGACAATGGGACGGCGCGGTCGGCACCGTCGCGCAGATGTTCTCGGCTCTCGCCGAGGCCGATATCGATCTGCGCATGGTGAATATCGGCGGCGGCTTTCCAGCGCATTACAGCGGTGAGGTGCCTGAGATCAGCCGCTATGCGCAGGCGGTCATGACGGCAATTACGCGGCATTTCGGCAACGATCTTCCGGACATCATCGTCGAGCCGGGGCGCTCGCTGGTTGGCGATGCCGGCATCATTCAGAGCGAGGTTGTGCTGATCTCCGAAAAGGGCGGCGGCGATTGCCGGCGCTGGGTCTTTCTCGATGTCGGCAAGTTCAACGGGCTCGCCGAGACGATGGACGAGAGTATCAAATACCGCATCCGGACGCCCGGCTGCGGCGGGTCATCAGCTCCCGTCATCCTCGCCGGGCCGACTTGCGACAGTGCCGACATTCTCTATGAGAAGACCGAGTATCGGCTCCCGCTCGGCCTACGTGTCGGCGACAAGGTCGAGATCCTGTCGACGGGAGCCTATACCGCCAGCTACGCCTCCGTCGGCTTCAACGGCTTCGCACCGATCCGGACCTACTGCATCTAGTGTCTGCCGCTCCCTGCCGGCTTGGCATGTTCAGCAAGATCCTGATCGCCAATCGCGGCGAAATCGCGTGTCGGGTGATCCGAACAGCGCGCCGGCTGGGGATCGCGACCGTCGCGGTCTTTTCGCAGGCCGACGCCGACGCATTGCATGTCGAGCTGGCTGACGAAGCCTGGCCGATCGGGCCGCCCCCAGCCCGAGAGAGTTATATGAACATCGGGGCAATCACGGAGGCGGCACGCCGCAGCGGCGCCGAGGCGGTGCATCCCGGCTACGGGTTTCTATCGGAGAATGCCGACTTCGCCGAAGCCTGCGAAACCGCTGGGATCGTGTTCGTCGGTCCGCCCGCGGCGGCGATCAGGGCGATGGGGTCGAAGGCTGGGGCAAAGGAGTTGATGCGGCAGCACGGGGTACCTCTCGTCCCGGGCTATCATGGCGAAGAGCAAAGTCCGGCACGTCTGCTTGAGGAAGCGCAGAGGATCGGGTTTCCGGTATTAATCAAAGCCTCTGCTGGCGGCGGCGGGCGCGGTATGCGAGTTGTTGGCAACCCAAAGGAGTTCGCCGCCGCGCTTACCGGCGCGAAGCGGGAGGCGGAGACGGCCTTCGGCGACGACCGTGTGCTGCTCGAGGCATATTTTCGGCAACCGCGGCATATCGAAATTCAGATATTCGCCGACAATTACGGCAACGTCGTTCATCTTTTCGAACGCGATTGCTCGATACAGCGGCGCCACCAGAAGGTGTTGGAGGAGGCGCCGGCGCCCGGGCTCGACGCGACACAGCGCAACGCGATGGGG
>JBARIB010000424.1:0-10103 GCA_049799535.1 Allostellaceae bacterium
CCTATTAACTCTACTACATCTGGGGATCAACGGAAGCTGGTATTACAGCCGCGACAGCTTCTATCGGTTCAAGGAGCTGTACGACAAAGGCGGCGAGCTGGCGCTGCAGGAGATTAGCCGTCGGAAGCCGATCCTGAAGAACCGCACGCCGATCGAGATCGAACAGGCGGTGGTGGCTCTGGCGATCGATCAGCCGGCCTGGGGACAGGTGCGCGTGTCGGAAGCGCTGAAGCGGCGTGGTCTGTCGATCTCGCCCGCCGGGGTGCGCTGCGTGTGGCAACGTCACGACCTGACCTCAATGA
This sequence comes from Allostellaceae bacterium, assembly GCA_049799535.1. Classification (GTDB taxonomy): domain Bacteria; phylum Pseudomonadota; class Alphaproteobacteria; order ATCC43930; family CGMCC-115725; genus AP-15. The sequence continues at coordinate 303 of JBARIB010000424.1, forward strand.
AACACCGCCTCAAAGCGCTCGAAGCCAAGGTGGCACAGGAAGGCATCCTGCTCACCGAAGCGCGGATCACCGCGCTCGAGAAGGCCAAGGCCGACAAGGAGGCGCATGGCGAGTTCGAGAGTGAATGTCCGGGCTATTGCGGGGCGCAGGACACCTTCTATGTCGGTACGCTGAAGGGCGTCGGGCGGATCTATCAACCGACCTTTATCGACACCTACGCCAAGGTCGCTTTCGCTAAGCTCTACGATCGCAAGACCCCGATCACCGCGGCCGAGATCCTCAATGATCGGGTGGTGCCGTGTTATGACGAGCACGGCATCCGCCTGTCGCGCGTGTTGACCCGATCGCGGCACCGAGTTCTGCGGCACCCAGAGCCACGAATACGAGCTCTATCTGGCCGTCGAGGACATCGACCACAGCCGCACCAAGACCAAGAGCCCGCAGACCAATGGCATCTGCGAGCGCTTCCATCGCACTGTCCTCGACGAGTTCTACCGGGTGGCCTTCCGCAAGAAGATCTATCAGGCGATCGAGGAGTTGCAGACCGACCTCGATACTTGGATTCTCGACTACAACCAGCGGCGACCCCATCAAGGCCGCTGGTGCTTCGGCAAGACCCCGATGCAGACCTTCCTTGACGCAATCCAACTGGCGAAGGAGAAACTCATGGCCGCCCGAAGACCGGCGACAGCTACACAGGCTCAATCAACCAACAGCGTCTGTCAGACCAAGTCTCGACTATTACAATTGAGCGACCGGAGCCCCGCGGGTGCGTTCACGCTCGGCGCAGTCGCCAGCGTTGCAGGCCTTGCCGATTTGAAGGGTGTGCAACTCGCGGCGGGCTAAGGTCCATGGCGAGGCGGCTTTATGGACAAAAGCGGAGATCGTCGCGCTCGTTCTCGTAATCCTCCATCGCCTGATGAAGGACGTTATCGGCAGGCAAAGCGCGTAGCGCCTGCGAGATCTTCTTCAACGTCGCTTCATCGTAGGCAATTGGTTTAGGACACTGGCACGATGTCGACCGTGCGCTACTGCAGCCAGCCACCGTCAGAGCCGCCGCTACCACCGCCGCAGCGCTAATGCGGGATTTCCACCGTCCCATCACGGTCGCGTTTACCATATCTACAAACGATACGTCCCAAGGCGAAAGGCGGGCCGATCTTTAGAGATGAGGGTTCTTCCACCAATCGTTAAGTTCGGCAACGCTACCCGCGAACCGGCTACGATCGCACCGACCGACCCCGGCGACCGGCACGGCGTCGGAACCAGTTGTATTCCCGTCCGTATACTGCCAGAGGGTCCATTTCGACCACCCCGGAGGACAAATCGGCCTCGAACTATAAGCCGGTAACCACAGCGGGCAACGCGACAGCACACTATTCGGCAGGCCCGTTCCGCGCTCATCGGGTCCATAGCGGCTGACATATATAACAGGCAAATTGCCGGTAACCATATGCAAACGCGCCGCGACTTCCGCGGCTTGTGCGATCGTCACAGTCCCGCCAATATCGTTCTGTTCTGTGTCAAGTGCGAGTAGCGAACAGCCCTCCGCCACAGACAGATAGTTGTCGACCTGGAGCTCCGCCGGCGAATCGTCTAGGAAGTGATACGCGCCAACAAGCAATCCTGCGGCGGTTGCGGCGTAAAATCGGTCGGGAAACGTCGCATCGATCCAGTTTGAGCCCTGCGTCGCCTTGAGGATCACTGCGGCAACTCCTGCCGCTTTGGCTCGTACAAAATCAACATCCGCCTGCCAGTGACTGAGGTCAATGACTACATCGGATATGACCGGCGGGAGGTATGGCGCCAACCCGAGTCGTATTAACGAGGGCTGGTTGGCGGCAAGGTGCCAAGGAATCATTGATGGAAAAGCCCCAGAATGGCCTGCTTAAACTGCGCCAAAGCGGTGGTCGCAGCGACGATTCCGCCGCCGATCCACAGCGCGGCGCGGAGACTAAAGCGCCCCCGATCGGCAACTGTTACGAGCTCCTCGACTTGATCGACGAGGCCTTTGCGACCCTTACCATCGCCATGCAGAGCATGATGGATTTCTTCGATGTCTCGGCGGATCAATGCGAGCTGGGTCTCCAGCGGGTACGCCACCGGTCGATCAGCTGAGAGAGCCATGCGGCACCTCCTATCTCGGAACGTTCAGGGCTCGGTCTGTTCCAGTGGGATCTCGGTCGCGGCTCAGGCCGTGGATCATCTTTTCCGCCCGACTATTCTGATCCCCCGGGGTCCGAAGCTCAGTGTCTTAGTCTCGGCCCCGACTTGTATACAGACCTCTCCGGTTGCTTCATCGGCCGTGATGATTTCACCAGGCACATCGGTGTAGTCGTCAGTACGGACAATCTTCCAGCGCCGCTTATCTTCGGTGCTATGCCAGGATTCCAGTTTCATTGTGCAATCCCCGTAAAAGTCCATGCTAGATTTGCTAGCGTGGCATCGGGGGAGGGTGGCGCTACCAGGCTCAGCACATCACCTGCAGTAAACGCAGTCGGCGAGCTCATCGAGAATGTTGCGGTGTTGCCAGATGCAGCAAATATCATGGCCCCAATACTCACGCCATTTCTTTGGATCGAAAAGCTCGTTGCAGAGCTTGCTGCGGTCGCAGCAGTGCCCCGACTACCAGGAAAGCCCGATGGAATTGTGACGGGCGCAGCGAAGACGTAGCTCTGTAGCACGAGGTTCGCGGCGGGCTTGCCGATATAAGAGCCACTGGTGATAACAGAGGAAGCCTGACCGGCGCCCTTCACGGTGTATGTATATGCTGAAATCGTCGCCAAGCTCTCCAGCCCACTGCCGACGTTGTTGAACGACGGAAACTTTAAGTAAACCGTTTGGCCGATCAGGTTGTTGGGATAGGGAAACCGACCAATAGAGCCGTCGAGCCGAGCGAATGGTGTGCCGGCTGGATGATCCAGTATCATGCTGCCATAGGCGCCGCGATAGAGCGTGGTGAGATTATATTTGCTGACCGCGATAAGCGTCGCTGTTTGATAGGCGACAAGCTCGCCACCGACATAGCATAGGGTGGCCAAATTAGCGGCGTCGGCAGCTGAAACCGAGACCAGCTGGCCCTGGCTTTCCGTCAAATCCACCGAGAGGGTGTCGGTGGTGTCTGGGGAAGCGTGGGGCGGCAGATCTGCAGTCAGCGTGCCTTGGTTTGCGGGAGAGTTTACCGTACCAGCCAGAGCATAAGAGTCGCCGTCAGTCGAGATCCATACCTGTGCGCCACCCCAATTCGTGCCGCCCGAAAGTGCAACCCAGATCTCAAGCCCGCCGCCCTGCAGCGCGGCCGGGGGTTCGAAAATGATTGGCGTGTTGATGTTCCCCGGAGGAGAACTCCAATTGGGGACGTATCCGGCACCCAACTGTTTCGGATAGAGTACAGCCGTGGAGTAGCCTCCGAAGAAGTCTTCCGCGGTGATCGAAAGGGTGCCTTCCTCGTCCTCCTCTACAGCTGTAATTCGCACCGTCAGTGTAGAAGCGCCGAGCCGGGCATCGGTTACCTGAACCAGGTCCGTTGGCTCAAGCAAACAGTATTTCCAACCGACCTTAAAGGTGTAGGTGTTTCGAAAGAGCAGCGCTCTCTGCAGAAGTAATTGAGCGACAACTGGGCCGACGTTGACAGGGTCGACTATTGCACGTGCCTTCAACGAGCTATTACGGCGCAAGCCATAGCTGTCGATAGCCGCTTGATCGAACGCCTCGACGACGGTGGTATTGTATTGATTAGATCGATCAAGGCATTCGAGCTGGATTGAATTTGTTGCGTCTGCGGGAGTCGACCGGGTAACCCGAAGCGGATCGTCACCAAAACCACCTGTGATTGGACCAGATCCCGATCGCAGTGCTGATCCCCCTGGAGTCACTCCGGACCCGGTTCCCGCACTCGATGTTTGGACAATGAAATCACCATCGCCGAGGCTGTAGATGGGCGTGGTATCAGGCGAATAATTTGCCCCGTACCCCGTAATCGGCTGGTCGCCGTAGGGTATGATTTTCAATAGCCCGCCCGACCAAACAATGGCGCTGTTGGTTATTTCGGCTAAATCCGAAAGATGGCGCTGCGCCTCCTGCTGGGTATCCAGCATCGGGGACAGCATGACGCCGAGAGCTTGGCAATAAGTAGAATAATGCGACAAGTCGCCGAGGCTTCCGGCAGGGAAACCGGCACCATAACGCGGATTGATCAAGAAATCGGCAATAATCGAAGCTGGATTGGCGTCGAGACCGTTCGTGCCGCTAAGCGACAAACACCCCTGCACCTCAAACGAGAAATTTGAAAGAGTCGCGGTGTTCCCCATTCCATAATTGTTGGCGACGATGATGGCTGTTCCGGCATAGCCGAGAGCCTTGGCAGGATGGGTGCTTTGCCAATAAGCATCGGCCGGTTGACTGTCGCTTCCAAGGTAAACCGACGCGGGAAGCGAAGACAGGGTACCGACATTCTTGTCCCACCACACCGTGCCAATGCCGGCGATGGGTCCTTGGCAGAGGCCCATGATTACTGAGGCGCTGTATTGGTACTGCTGACCTCCGCCCTTGCCTCCGCCTCCGCCCTTGCCCCCTCCTTGCCGGGAGGATGGAGTCGCCCTGAAATCGTCATAATCTATGAGGTTTGGCGAGACGCGAGTCGTGCCGTAGACGAGCGGTATAACTCCGCCGTGCTGAGAGGTTTGGAATTGCAGCGAGCCAACCGCTTTCTGCTGTTTGGCGTTGGAGCCGCTGCCCGTAATCCCGCCCATCGTCAGTCACTCAAACGGATCGAAAAGCCGCACCGCACGACCGGCCAACGGCGGCTGATCCCCATCGCCAGCGACCACCCCGGAGTCCCACCAAGCGTGGATCAGCCGCGGCCAGGAGACGACGATCGCGCCATGCGAAAAGCAGCGGCCAAATCTGAAGACTGCCACATCGCCCGGTCCTGGGGGCCCATCGATCTCGCGCGCATAGCATATTACGCCATCAAGATAGCGCTCGGCATCGCGGTGTAGATTCCAATCCGCCGGATAAAAGGGAACTTCGACGTGAGGAAGCACGCCGGCTGCCTCATAGACTTCCGCGAGCAGCATCAGGCAATCGGTACCGCCGCCCTTCACCCGCCCCATATGATGGTAAGGTGTCCGAAGCCAGGTCTCGGCCTCCGCAACCACCAATAACCTCTGGTTCATACGGCTGTCTCGGGGGTTGGAATAAAGGGGAAACCACCAAAATGACTGGCGTTGTTAAACACGTTCTGACAGGTCGCAAGAGTTCGGTCGCAGCCCGGAAGCAGCTGAAACTGATCGCCGGCCACGACAGGGAAGAGAAACGCGAGTTTTACGTAAACCCAACCACCGTCAATGTTCGCGACGGTGCGGCTGGATCCGGCATTTGCCCCAGTGACGCCGATAATTGTTCCTTGCGTATACAGGTTCGCAGGGGTCGGATTAATCGGCGTAGCAATCTGTGCCCTTGTCGAGCCGGTCTGAGCCGAAAACGCCGCCTGCATAGCTGAGCGATCAAACAGGCACATCGCGTCGCCGAAAGTGTAAGTGCACGCCGCCTGCCACAGTCGACGCGGCATTTGGATATTCAGAAGTTCCAGATGCGAGCGGCACTTGATGTCAATGCCGGTGCGAGTACACTCGATGTCGGAAACACGGCCGGCAAAAAGGACGACAGTTCCTGGGCTGGTATCCCCGTAGCTCGGCATGAATGCACGCTCGAGCTGCAACAAAGCGCCGTCGAGCTGACCTTGCCAGGCCGCCTCCAGAAACGACACACTGCCGATCATATCCGTCGTCTCGGGATAGATCATAACGTCAAGTTCGTCGACCTGGGTGCCAATGATGACCTTGGTTTTTGAGCGTTCGAATTTCGGGCCGAACAGAAAATCATAACCATTCACGGCGAGCGCAGTCGGCGCTGCGGAGTAGCGCAGCACCATGCCGCCTACCAAAGTTATCGTATATAGGTCGGCCATGACGAACTGGTCGCTACTCGCGAGCAACGCAATGAGGGCAGGGCTGGCGGCCTTCATTGCCCTACCTGCAGACATCGCTAGTGCATGGCTTAAGCCGTTGCCGTCCGATCTCCGCGTTAGCTTCGACCCAAAATGTGTCCGGCATTCTGTTGCTAACTCCAATATCGCTGTGGCCAAAGTTGACCGGTCGCCCAGCCGGGGGAAGTGCTGGGTTCCGCTTGAGGTCGGGACTACGGTCTGGCTTCGGTTATGGTCGGACGGAAATAAACGTCAGTTTCTTCAGCTGCCAGAGCTGATACATAAAATTTTCAAAATCATATTTATCTTCTACGAACCGACACCGAAAATAATAGGAAAAATCGGCAGTAATGATTTGTCCGCTGCCTGGAGCTGTGCTAAAGGTAACTAGCCCGGTACTGGGGTCGACGCTGTAAGTCGTGGGATCCTGCTGGATTCCGTTGAAATAGACTGCGACCACAATATCAGGTGCTACGATAGGCTCCGAGAAACCCCCGCCGGGCAGCGTTGTACCTATGTTGCGCTGGAGCTGGAATGTGCTCTGGCTTGCGTCGCCAATACCGATCAGCTGTCCTGTGACTTGATAGTCGGTGGGATCCTGATACAAGAATGAGCCGAATGCTCCGTTGCAGAGCATGAAGAATCCCATCAGCGTTCTCAGTTCATCATGGCCCGCTGCCGGATCGTCGCGTAGGAAGTCGTAAACTAAAGCAAACTGCCACAGCGGGTAAGGATAGTCTAGCGCTCGCAACTCGCGCCCCGACGCGGCGCGCTGAATGCGGGTCTGAAATGTCGGGGTCTTGGTGACGGTCCAAGCCAGCCCCGGCAAGGTTGGAAAAACCAAGGGCATCAGGCAGCTCGCAGAGCCGAGCCGTTGCGCATAGCTTTATTCACAGCCGCGACAAGCAGGCTGCCATTGCTTTGAAAGAAACGCTTTACGTCTTGGCTATCGATAGCTGAGATGTTGAAAACCAGTGGACTGGGTGTAGGCCCTGTCGCGCCGGCGCCAGAGATCATGCTTTGCAAGCCCTGGCTGATATTCGCCGGTAAGATCATCTCGTTCTGGTGCACCATGGCGAGCTGATCCGAGGGAACTACCCAGCCTCCAGCAGCAGATGCGATCCCGCCCGCGGCGGCCATCACAGTAGCTTCTCCGGCCGCGGCGGGGCCGGCTGCCGCAGGCCCCATAATCGGAGCCAGGAAAGCGAAAATTCCCGCAAACGCCTGCGCCGAGTCAGTGACTATGCTCTTGACGGCATTGAGCGCCTTCATTGCCAATCCGGCTTCCATTCCCTCGCTTTCCGCGGCAGTGCGTGATGCGGCTCCCGCTTGGGTTGCGGTCGTCATAGCGAGCTCGCTGGCAATCCAATTCGTTACCATTTTGACACCGAGATTCACAAACTCGGCAATTATTGATTGAGAGATGTTTGCCACTGCCCTCTGCAAGGTCGTTGTGCCCAAAATCATGCCAGTAATCGAAGTATCAAAGGCCCTTTGAATTGGCTGCAGAAGGCCTTGCCAAGTGCGTTGGCTGGCTTGCGCCGCTTGAAGATCAAGCCTTTGTTTATCGTTGAGAAATTTCTGATAGGCAAGCAGCTCTTCGTCCCATTGCCTTTCATCGGTTATGCCGTCATTCTGACTGGCCAGCTCAAGATTAGACTGTACTTGTTGCGAGCCGCCGACTTTATCGAAACCTGCTGCGGGCGGTATGCCCGCACCGAGCGAACCCGCGAGGTTGGCGGTTTTCGTCTGCAGCGCGCTGATGCTGCTTCCGATTTGGCCAGTGGCGGCGCTGAGCTGTACCTGCGCTTGCTGGGCGGCAGCACTTAGTCCGGCAAGCTGGGTGCGCATCGCATCGGTGGCCGCCTGAACCGAATTGCATGCCGCCTCCATTCCGGACCGGAGGCCATCGATTTGGGCGCTGATTACGACGCTAGCTTCAATATCGGCCATGATAGCCTCTTGAGGGCGAGAACCCGCGCTCGGCTTCGGCGCTTTGTCCCGATAACTGCGGATGTGTTATTCGGTTGATGTTGCCCGCCTCTGTAGCTCGGCAAAGTCAAGGATGGCGGGTGGGAATCCTGCATGAACATCTCCACCCTCGAAGCCCGGCCCGAGACAGGCGAGCAACGAAGCAGCATGCGCGCTCCGGGCACCCCCCTTGTCCGGTGATAGGGGCGGTTCAGGCAGGCGTTTGCGCTTGCCGAGGCCGAGATAAGCGGCGACTAACAGATGCACTGGCGGGTGCTGTGCCCAGTAGGCTGTGAGCTCTTCGGCCTGAAAGAGGGTCATTTCGTCAATTACGGGATAGCTGTATCCACAGGCGGTGGCGAGGAGGCCATAGAGGTCTCGCCAGTGGTCAACGGCCCGGAAAGTGACTCGGGGCCGTAGCTGGCTGCCCCCGAGTTCGTCCCGGGGGCCTGCGCTTCCCCCAAGAGGGTCGCGCCTGGCCTGAGTCCGGAACCGGTAAGTACGGCATTGAGCACCGCACTTGCATTACCGAGATCAAGCAAATTCTCGGCCGTCTCCGGTGTGATATCGGGATAATTTCGCTGCAGGGCCGCCGTCACAATCTCAACGAGTACTCCTATCTGTGTTTCGCCCATTGATGCACCGATCTCGGTCAGCTGCCTCACTTTGGGCATCAAACGGCGGAGTTGGCCGAGGGTGAGTGGCGGCACCGACCAGTCCCGGCCGCCCATAGCGACCGTCACGCCTGGTATCATCACTCTACCGTGCTCAAATAGCCGATCGTTCCCGAAGCGTCAGCAAACGCCATGAAGTCGAGTTCGCTGATCGTCCATGTATCGAGCTTGGTGGGCAGTGACAACTTATTGGCTGTGCACGCGTTAAGCCGAAGTGCGGTACCGCTGCCGTCATATGCGGTATAAAAGGTGGCCTTGAATGTAGGAGTAAAGCCCATCAGCTGGTTTGTAATGGTCAGCTTGCTACCGCTGGTCGTCATATTATACGTATATGAGATTAATATAGCAGTACTCGCATCTGCGGCTGAGAAAGTGTAAACGCCGTCAGAGAAGTTCACAGAATATTGACCCGCAGCCGAGGGGGTCGTTACTCTGTCTAACCGTTTTCCGGTACTGGCATAAGCGACGCCGAGGTCATCGTTGTAGCTCGCTGCGTTGGCGGCAGTGACCGTGTAGGGCGTCGTTGCCGGAACGGTCCCCGCCTCGAGTTGCGAGACTGCGAACTGCCCGTTTGCCGGCGTCGTCCCGAAAAAGATGTCAGAATAGAGTAATCCGAGGATCTGCGCAAACTTAGCCTTCCCGCTGATCTTACCTTGTCCGCGCGCGATAGCTACCGGGAACTGCAACTGCCCATACAGCTCTTTGTCAGTCCAATCAAAGTCGATCTGAATGTCCTGCAACACGCCGAACTGGCGGGGACCGATGCCCGAACCGCTTACATCTGTGCGTTCGCCCCATACCGCGCCAGAACCGAAGCTTAATTGCATGTCAAATACTCCCTTAAAAAGAGCCGCTTCACCCGCTCTTTAGTGGCGTGGGCGACACATTCCAGGCCCGCGAGTCTCGCTCAATTATCGAGCCTCGAGAATGGCGCAGTCATCTGCTCGTCGATTGAAATTGGAAGCGGTCCGGCTTTGAGGATCATATTGAGATATTCATATAGCATTCATCGCCCATTCGAAAGAGTACTCGGCAAAACTATTCAGGTAGCGCCATAGGAAATCGTCCCGCGATTTGAAATACCGTCAAATACACAGGATCTCGACGGGCACGATCGCGATTGCCTGATCGCCAAGAACGCCTTCGCTTGTCTCAACTTTGCCTGCA
>JBARIB010000425.1:0-2692 GCA_049799535.1 Allostellaceae bacterium
CTGTTGCGCCTGTTCTTCGTTGGCAACGGCAAAGATGGCGTCATCGGGCTCGAACATAGTTGCAGGCGTTGCCGGCAGGAATTGTGCTCTGCCATGCTGATGTTTCTCAAAGCCGACGAGAACAGCGCCAAAACGGTCGAGCAGTTGTGTCTGCGCAGCCGACTGACCAATCAGAGGCGAGCTGCGCGGAACCTGCAAACGATGCCACTTATCGGCGAGGCCATAAGATTCGAGTAGGTCGTAGGCACTCGGTTGCCTCGCCTCAGACTCGTCGGCAGAAATCTGCTTGCTCAGCATGTTGCGCCCGGCCACCAGCATAAAGACGATGGCGGTGGCGAGCACGGCGACACCGAAGGGCGTCCAGCTGAAGAAGCCGAGCGGGGCGAGCCCGCGCGCTCGAAGGGTGTCCTCGACGATCATGTTTGGCGACGACGCGATCAAGGTCATCATGCCGCTGATCAGCGCTGCTATCGAAAGCGGCATCAGCATTCGCTTGCGGTTCAGTCCGATCTTGTTGGCGATCGACAGGACCACCGGGATGAACATGGCGACGATCGCAGAAGAGCTCATGAACGCGCCGACGGTCCCGGCCAGCACCATGACCAGCGCTATCAGACGCGCCTCATTGCTGCCGCCGGCCTTCATCACCGCCTCACCGAGGCGGTATGCGACGCCGGTGGCGATCAATCCTTCGCCGACGATCGACACCGCGGCGATCAAGGCCACCACCGGCTGGCCGAAGCCCGCCACCGCTTCCTGAATCGTCAACACGCCGCTCAAATTCAACGCCAGAACCACGAGGATCGCCACGATATCGGGACGCACGCGCCCGGAGGCGAACAGCACGATAGCGCCGGCCAAAATGCCAAATACCATAAGCATGTGTTCTGTCATGGCGCCCTACCCGGTCGGGTATCCATTGCCGCTGTCTCAAAGACCGACGCTGCTGTTCATGATGCCGCCATCCGCAAAGATCGTGGTCGCGGTGAGATAGCTCGCACCATCTCCGGCCAGGAACGCGACGACGCTGGCAATCTCCTCCGGGCGCGCCATGCGCCCCAGCGGTATGGCCGCATTCAATCGGGCGAGTTCGGCCGGGTCTTTCATCGTGCCGACGTTGATCGGCGTTGCCACCGCACCCGGACCCACTCCGACCACAAGGATGTTGTATCTGGCGAGTTCGACACCCGCCGTGCGCGTAAGCATGCGCATGCCGCCTTTGGCGAGGCAATAGGCGGTGTTGCCGGGCATCGGCCAATCCTCGTGCACCGAGGTGAGATTGATGATGCGGCCGCCGCCACCCTGCTTGATCATCTGCTTGGCCGCGATTTGCGTGCCGAAGAAGGCGCTTTTGAGATTGATCGCCATTACTCTGTCGTACTGATCCTCCGTGGTGTCGAGCACCGAGGTGCGGGTTTCGATGCCAGCATTGTTCACCATGATGTCCACCCGACCGAACCTGTTCACCGCAGCGTCGACAAGCCTCTGCAGGTCGGCGAGCTTGCTCACATCGGCCTCGACGCCGACGGACTGGTCGCCAAGCGCGGCGACCTGCTGCTCGAGCACCTCGGTCGCCTCCGGATGAGAGATATAGTCGATGACAATGCTGGCGCCTTGCCGCGCCAGTTCGAGAACGATCGCCTGACCGATCCCACTGTTGCCGCCGGTGACAATGGCAACCTTGTTATTTAACGACATGCTAGGGCCCTTTGCTGTTGCCTGGAGGTAGTCAGTCCCGCAAACCAGATCATCACTCGAAAATTCACGTCCACCGAAAATTCACCTCCACGCTAGTCCTGCTGCGCCTCCAGCTAACTTGGCTCTGGCCGCTGCACTCAGGATCGGGACTGGCGCGGACCAACCTGTCTGCCGCTTGTGAAAAGCAGAGCTCGCAGTTCGCGCTCGCCGATCACTCGGCCGATCTCCCTGAAGGCGAAGAACGGGATCAAGCCGACAGAGAGGATGATTGCCACAAAGAATACTCCGCTCGGGCTCCCTCCGCCGACGTCTGGGATGCTTTGGGCAATCGTCTTGCCCCGAATCAATCCGACGAGCACTTCTTCAGCCACGTCAAAACAGATGAATACGATCGCAAATAGAAACGCTTTGAACAAGATCGGATAGACCAACGGCCTTTCCTTAAAATTGTCGCCCAGATGCAGATCCTCGGCGATGAGCATGACTTTTGCCAGGATCAGGGAGTTGACAATGGCAAAGCCATAGAATTTATAGCTTATATGGCGTTCTGCTAACACAACCGACGCATGTAGCGCCATTAAGCCAAACATCACCCAAAGATAGACCGCCATACCCAGGAATTTTTTGAGCTCATCTACAATTTTACCGAGAAGGTTTCGCCGGACGCCGTCGGTGTGTACTGGGTCCGCACTCATATGACGGTGCTTTCCTTTGCTTTCGCTGGACGAAATTCAGTTATCGTGCTCTGCTCCCTCACACTTGGTAGCGGAGTCCTTCCGAGCCGTGGGGAAGGACTCCGCAAGACCATTTACCCAACCCTCAAAACGGCAGCGTCAGTGCTAGATAATGGACGCGTGCGTATAACCTCCGGGCTCCACTCCTGGCTCGTAAAGCCGCCCATCGGTTTCCTTCACGATGAATCCCACCTGTCCGCCCTTGCGGTTCGGCGGCAGGCCGAGGTTCGACAGCGTCTCCTCGACACTGTTGTACCAGG
>JBARIB010000426.1:0-4046 GCA_049799535.1 Allostellaceae bacterium
GCGATCAGCTCGCCGAAGCTCGACCTACGCGCCGCGCCGACGGCTCTCGATGTGTTGCGGGCGGCGCAGCCTTACGTGATTGAGCAAACCGAGCTCACCGGCACCTATCACCGTTAGCATTTGACCGATCGCCGTCAGTGGATGTCTTCGACCTCGGAGAAGGCATGGCGCAACCGCGCGACCGAGAAGCCGGGTGCCTTCGAAGCGTCGATGATCACCTTCTCGCGGCGTGCGATGAGTGCCGCAGCAGCTGGGATGTCCTTGACCGCCTCGGGCGGGACCACGACGGCGCCGTGGCGGTCGACATGAATGACGTCGTTCGGCGATACCACCATCCCGGCGACGCTGACCGTGCCGCCGTAGTCGACGAGATGGACGTGCGCGTGCGAGGGCATGATCGAGCCGGCAAGCACGAAGAAATCCGGTGCCATCGCCTCGAGATCGCGCACCGAGCCGTCTGTGATCACCCCCGCGCAGCCCAGCCCTTTGTGAACGTTGCTCTGCACCTCGCCCCAGAATGCGCCAAAGCCCGTGTCGGGTGCGTCGACGTCCTGGATAACCGCAATACTTGGCAACGGCTCGTCGGCGATGTGCTGGTAATAGCCGAGCCTCATTTCCGTTGCTTCGTCGCGGCTGCGCGGGTGCGGTTCGCGTGACCGGATGATCGCGGTACGGGCGAAGGCCACGACCGGCTTCAGCTCAGGGAAGGCAGCGATCAGCGGCCGGCGGGTGAAGCCGATCGCGCGTCTCGCCGGCACTACCACCTCAAGCGCGTTGCAGATGGTCGGTGTGTCAAAGGCCCTCAGGGCCTCGAGGTCGGCGGGGTCTGGCAAGGGAGGCATGGCGGCTTCCTCGGGCTGGCGTCGTCGCAGAGGACCAGCCCTTTATTGGGAATAGCCGCCGGCATCAAGCCTCTTGCGCTAGGTGCCGGTTATGCCGGTTCTGATCATCAGTCCGAGCGGTATTACCAACGTTAAGACGACGAGCACGATTGCCAAGCAACGTTCCGCGCGGCTCCAACGCTTCCAGTCCGAGATCCAATCCTGCATGAGAGAGGGCCCCCCGGTCACCCCTGCCGGAAGCTCTATATCCGGCCAACATGTAAAAAGTTCGACCGAAGTATGGCTCGATAGTGATAAAGAAATCGTAATCCTGCCCAAATGATTGATGGTAGACCGTGGAGAGAGAGGAATGTACGACCCGAATCGCGTGCGGAGTTTGCAGCGGCCGCACGGGCACCCCTTCCGCATCGGCAAGCTTGGTCATGTCGTGCTCAACGTGGCCGATGTAGAACGTTCGGCGCGCTTCTACACCGAAGTGCTTGGCTTCGAGATTTCGGATGTCTATCCGGAAGACATGGCGCCGGGCGGCATGGTCTTCTTGCGCTGCAACACGGATCATCACGGGATCGCTCTGGTCGGTTCTCTGAAGGAACCAGCAGCGAATACCGACCTTAATCACATCGCCTTCGAGGTCGCCTCGTTAGACGATGTCGTGCGAGCGTATGAGCACTTGCGCCGGAACGGGGCCCGAATCGATTTCGCCGGCCGGCGCCGCGCCGGTTGCCAGATCGCGGTCGAGTTTCGCGATCCGGATAGTCATCGGCTGGAGATCTATTGGGGTATCGACCAGATCGGCAGCAACGGTCTTGTGCGCCCGCCCAGCGAATGGAAGGGGGCGCGCAGCCTGGCCGATGCGATTGCCGATCCGGTGCGCGGACAGGACACGACCTTGCGCGATCCTTCCCTGCTCGAAATCTGCGACCGCACTTGATCCGATGCGATCCGGCTGCAATACCGTCTTAACGCCTTTCGCTTGACTCGATCCGCCGATTGAGTCTGGCCTGCAGGGAGTCTTCGCGTTTCTTCGTGCGTGTGCGAGGCCCCGCGAAGGAGGTGATGACGCCGTGCAGAGTGCGAAGCTCCTGCTCGGTGCATTGCGCGCGCTGAAAGAGGCTGCGCAGGTTGCGGACCATGCTCGGCCGGCTTTCGCGGTTGCGCAGGAAGCCTGCGCGTACGAGCTCCTCCTCCAGGTGCTCGAGAAAATTAAGCAGCTCCTGTTTTGTCGCCGGTCTGCTCCCGCCTCGCCGCAACGTGTCCGGCGGCGCCGCCGCGGCCGCGGTGAACCACTCATACCCGACGATGAGCACCGCCTGCGCCAGGTTCAGCGACGAGAAGCCGGGGTTGAGCGGCACGGACAGCACTGTGTCCGCCAGCGCCACATCATTATTGAGCAGCCCCGTCCGCTCCGGTCCGAACAGCACGCCGCATGGCTCATCCGCCGCCAGCCAGCACCGCATTTCCTGCGCCGCATGGCGAGGGGTGACCTCGCGCCTGACCATGCCGCGGTCGCGCGCCGTCGCGGCATAAACATGAACCAGGTCGGCGATTGCCGCCGGCACATCGGGATAGAGCCGCGCCTTCGCCAGGACAGCGTCGGCGCCGCTCGCCGCAGTGATGGCCTTTTCCGAGGGCCAGCCGTCGCGCGGGCGCACAAGCCGCAGGTCGTCGAGCTCACAGTTCATCATCGCGCGCGCGGCGGTGCCGATATTTTCGCCGAGCTGCGGTTCCACCAGGATGATCGCGGGACCCGCCGTCACCGCCTGCCGGCGATGATCCGTGCCGGCCACCCTCAACCCTTCCGCCACCAGCTAGTCGTACCGTCGGGCTTATCTTCGAGCATGATTCCCTCGGCCGCAAGTTTGGTGCGGATCCGATCAGCCTCAACGTATCGGCGTTGGCGCCGCGCCTCGGCCCGCTTGGCGATTTGCGCGTCGATCCGCGGATTGGACATGTCGGCGACAGCCGTAATCGAACCCCCGCCAGCGAACTCTGCGCTTTCGCTAACGCCGCGCAGCCAGTCGAGCGGGGGCTGGCCGAGCAATCCCATCAATTGTCCGCCGGCTTCTAGCGCCCGCTGCAGGGCGGACCGTTCGGCGTCCGAACTCGTGCGGTTGATCGCCCCGGCGAGCTCGTGCAGACGGGTCAACGCGAGCGGCGTGTTCAAATCGTCCTCGAGCGCATCCCGTACCGGCCGCACCGCCTCGGCGGCCTCGCCAAACCTCTCGAAGACGGCGTCGCCCGGTAGGCTTAGCGCGCGATAGAAGCGGTCGAGGGTGTGTCGCGCCTGGCGCACTCTCTCGCTCGTCCAGTCGAGCGGGTCGCGATAATGCGCGGTCAGCAACGCGAGCCGGATCGCCTCGCCCGGCGCCTCGTCGAGCAATTCGCGCACCGTGCGGATATTGCCGAGTGACTTTGACATCTTGGCGCCGGCGTCGGTCAGCATGCCGTTATGCATCCAATACCGGACGAACGGGCGGCCGCCATGCGCGCAAGTGCTTTGCGCAATTTCGTTCTCATGATGCGGGAAGACAAGATCGAGCCCGCCGCCATGGATGTCGAACGTTTCACCCAAATGCGTCTCGCTCATCGCCGAGCACTCGATGTGCCAGCCCGGCCGGCCGCGTCCCCACGGACTATCCCATCCCGGCAGCTCGGCGTCGGACGGCTTCCACAGCACGAAATCGGCCGGATCGCGCTTGTATGGTGCAACCTCGACCCGCGCGCCGGCGATCATCTCGTCGCGGCTGCGGCGCGAGAACTGGCCATAGTTAGGGTCGGAGGCGACCGAGAACAGGACATGGCCTTCGGCGACATAGGCATGCCCGCTCGCGATCAGCCGTTCGATCATTGCGATCATCTGCGGGATATACTCGGTTGCTCGCGGCTCAATATCGGGCGGTAGAGCGCCGAGTGCCGCCATATCCTCGTGAAAAGCCGCCGTCGTCCGCGCCGTCAGGGCCGCGATCGGCTCATTATTTTTGCGGGCGGCAGCGTTGATCTTGTCTTCGACGTCGGTGATGTTGCGCACATAAAGCACATGCTCGCGCCCATAGATGTCACGCAATAGCCGGTAGAGCACGTCGAAGACGACAATAGCTCGGCCATTGCCGATATGGGCCCGGTCGTTGACAGTCGGTCCGCAGACGTAGAGCCGCACTAGCATCGGATCGAGAGGCTCGAACGCCTCTTTGCGGCGTGTCAACG
>JBARIB010000427.1:0-3841 GCA_049799535.1 Allostellaceae bacterium
CCTAATAGGCTACCTGTATCGAGGCGGCTTCCGGTCCCTTCCGACCCTCGGCTACGCCGACAAAGACGCGCTGGCCCTCGCTCAAACCGGTAATGCCCGCCCGATTTAGCGCGGAGGCATGCACGAAGACTTCCTTCCCGCCGCTATCCATGACGATAAATCCAAACCCCTTGGTGGCATTGTACCACTTCACCGTTCCCATCTCTTGGACGCTCGCTTCCAAGGGCTGTCGGTCTGATTGCGATTTGAAGCTCTTTCGCGGTGCGCTGGACGGAGCTGCGGTGCTGCTATCCACGCTTATGACTTCTGTCACCTGCGGACCGCGCTGCCCAGTAGTCGCCCGGAACTCAAGCGTCTCGCCCGGCTGCAAGGCGCGGATGCCGATGCTCGCGAGCGCAGTCACATGGAGAAACACGTCTCCACTTCCGTCCGAGAGCTCGACAAAGCCGTATCTCTTATCAGGATTGTACCACTTCACTTTGCCCCAAAGCGTCGGCGCGGATGGTTCCTCCGGTTGTGGTTCGGCGATTTGCTGTGGGATCTCGGGATGGATTGGAACGTCCCCGGTGCCACCCTCCTCGACGATTTGCTGTCGAGGCTGACGAAGATGTCTGCGTCGCTGCAGGACGAATTTGCTTATGGTTCTGAGCATGAGCGCCCTCCCGGATCTTCGAGTCTCGCTGCTCCGGGTGGGCACGTCAATCGCGAGCGGGGATTAAGCTCTTATTCTCGGGTGGTACCAGTGTCGAGCCGCGCTTAGAGCCACAAGGTAAGCCGCGGAGTGGCCGAGGCTCGAAGAGGTGCCGCTCGCGAGTTCCTTTTGATCGGCTGTTCCCGTTACCTAGTGCGGAGACCTTGCGGCCCTGCGGCGCACCCGAGAACGGGTTAGGCCGCGACCGGCGAGCGTCGCGCCAACTCGCCGGTGTGGCTCCAGAACCGTTCGAGGCAGCGAAGCGTCATCCCCGCAGTCTCCAAGTCGTCGGCGGTGACGAAGGCCCGTGGCAGCAATTCGACGTGACGTCTGTGCACCGCCATCAGCCCGTCCCGCAACTTCTTGCCTTTTTCGGTCAGTCGGACGCGAACCAATCGACGGTCGTGCAGAGAACGCTGATAGGCGAGATAACCCTGCTCGACCATGATCTTGACGTTGTAGGTGACGTTCGAGCCGAGATAACAGCCGCGCAACCTGAGTTCGCCCACAGTCATCTCTGCATCACCGATATTGAACAGCAGCATCGCTTGAACATTGTTGATATCGGGGATGCCCATTCCGTCCAGCTCTAGTTTCACCAGCTCAAGAAATTGGCGATGAAGACGCTCGATAAGCGAAATCGCATCGACATATGCGTTGTTCATTCGGGACTCGTGTGCCGGCTATTACCCAATCAGAGGGCAGCTTGATGAACACATCGTTAAAACTCACGACGCGCCGCTTGCAGCAGAAGGGTTACAGCGCCCTCGAGATGATCCACATGCTGGCTCCCGACTTACGGACCCTCCAAGGCCGCGCTCGAGGCGCTCAGCGCGAATGGCCAAAGACCTCGACGGCACCGGCGTCACCGTCAATGTTCTGGTTCCCGGGCGGAGTAACCAACACGCCCATGATTTCCGATGCAGCGGGATTCGATCGGTCAAAGCTGATCCAGCCGGAGATCATGGCGCCGCCTCTGGTCTGGCTCGTATCGGACGCTGCTGGCAACGTCACCGGCCGGCGCTTTCTCGCCGTGCACTGCGACACCAGGCTGCCACCGGAAGAAGCGGCCGAGAAGGCTGGAGCACCGGTCGCGTGGACCAGCATAGCGACGATGCCGATAAGGCCGGGCCGCTCGTAACGCGGACTGTGCAGCCCTTCACACCGGCGTTCTGCATGCAATTGGAAATATCGCGGGCTAGCCGAACGATCGTCGCGATGGCAGTGGCAGGAGGACTCGTGGTGCCGAGCCTTGCGACCGCGCAACAACCACACCCTGCCGGCGTTGGCGATCTGATGACCGCGCTCGTGCAACCGCGCCACATCAAGCTTGGTCTCGCCGGGAGTGAGCAGAATTGGGCCTATGCCGCCTATGAGCTCGATCAATTGCGCGAAACCTTCGCTGATCTCACCGACATCCTGCCGAAATATCGCGATCTATCGATCCCCGATATGATCACGTCGACAGTCAAGGAACCGCTCGCAGCACTCGACCGGGCAATCCAGGCCACGGACAGCAACCAGTTCACTGCGGCCTACCGGCAGCTGACAGTGTCGTGCAACACGTGCCACCGGAGTTATGATCGCGGGGAGATCGTGATCCAGCCCCCAACGGCATCCGCGTTTCCCGATCAGGATTTCCGCCCGCCTACGAAATGAGTGGCCGCGCACTTCTCTTTTCTGCAGTCGGCGAGATGGGCTCCCGTCGACGTGAGTGTGGTTGCGGCGGAGCAATTACACGATAGCTGAGTTTGACCTTGCGCCTCCGCGGGTGGCGCGCCGGATGAACTTCAGGATCTCGCCGCGCTGTCGAAACGGCGGCGGCTTCCACGGTCGGGCGGCTTTTCACGGCGCAGCCAGGTTCGGCCATTTCAGCCCGGGGGGCTAAACTCGGCGCGAACCTTCTCCAACCCTCGCATCAGAAAGGCACCCTGGTTCATCCACTGCTTGATCAATGCCAAACGGGTGCTCGACGGTCTCGCGGCGTCGGTCGCACCGACTGCTCCACCATCCGCTTTCCCATATCCCAGTCGTTCATTGCGAGGCCTTCAAGGGTATTTGATAATGACATTATCACTCATAGCGGCCCGACATCGGCGACTTTTGGAAGGCGTCGAACACAATCACAAACGCGCTGCGAAGTGGAGCGGCCGGTGATACCCTCAGGGCTACCCTAAATCAGGAGCGGCCGATGCCCGAGGCAGAAACCGGAAAAGCGGTGCAGGTGCTTAACCTATTGTTAGAGCATTTTGGCGAGCACGGTGAGCATTGGACACGCGACAGCTATGATGACGGCCGAGGCCGGCATTGTCTGGTCGGCGCTCTACATTATCTGCGCTACAAGCACCGCGTTCCTAGCGAGAGCGCGGAGTGTTTTCTGCACGAGGCAATGAAACATGGCCTTCCTCATCGGAGAGGCGGGCTTGTCTATTTCAATGATCGCTGCCGGAACTTTGCCGAGCTGCGTTCGGTCATCATAGAGGCCCGAGCTCTGGCGGTTCGCGACTCAGAAACAATACCTGCGGCTGCGGCGGTAGAGCGCTGGCTGCTGGCGGAGGTTGAACGGGAACGGGCCGCGATGGCGGCGGCGCGCGATAAACAGGTGACGTACATCTTGGGTATCCGGGCGCCAAGCGAAACGGCCACACCAATGCGCCTTGCGGCTTAGCTGCCCGTAACAGCTGCCGACGGGGCCCGCCGACCAGGGTGGTGCGGTTTCAATCGATCTCCTCGTCTTTTGGGGGAAGGCCCGGCCCGCCGCCGCAGCGTACCTCCTCCTCGCCAAAGGTAGCGCCCCATACCGTTCTCTAAGGGCCGCTATCCGCATCGCCGCGGCGAGGGCAGGGAGCTGGAAGCGATCGAAGAAGCACAACCGATCACCGCAGCGGCGGCGATTTCGTTGTCCGGTGAGTTTGCCTGCCCAGTTGCGCCTGGCTTTGAGAACGTTTAGAGAACCCGGAGAACTTCATGCGGTATGAAGTGCATGTTCTTCGCGTTTCCTGAGAACGCCCGCTGGAACGCCGAGCGGCAGGCCGTGGAGTTCGGGGTCGAGATCGGCGAGTACCACGGCGTGGTCAGGGTGCCGCGGCGCGTATTCCAACGCCTGCTGCTGGAGCGCCCCACCCCCGAGCGCTGTGTCGAGGCCTACTA
>JBARIB010000428.1:0-2673 GCA_049799535.1 Allostellaceae bacterium
GGCTGTCGCGGGTGCTGACCGATCGGGGCACCGAGTTCTGCGGCAGCGAGAGCCACGAATACGAGCTCTATCTCGCGGTCGAGGACATCGATCACACCCGCACCAAGGCCAAGAGCCCGCAGACCAACGGCATCTGCGAGCGCTTCCACCGCACCGTCCTCGACGAATTTTATCGGGTGGCGTTCCGCAAGAAGATCTATCGCACGATCGACGAGCTGCAGGCCGACCTCGATGCTTGGATCGCCGATTACAACCGCGCATCGGAACACCCATCTGTCTATGTCATTGAAGAAAAGAGGCTTTGTTGATCGGGATGCGATCCCGTGGGGTGTCTCGGGTTCTGCCGCGCGCGTTCCGTGATGGTTCGGGCCGCTGACGTGGCGAGATCGGCGCGGCTGAAGATCCACGGACCATCCGGCAAAGGATGGCTCCCATGGATCTCGCCGGCTTCTGCCGCGAGCCTGAGCGTCTTGGGGGCGATGTGGAGAAACTGCGCGGCTTTGTTCAGTTGCAACCAGGGTTCGATCCCGTCTTCCGCCGGCTTATGCACCGGGATGCGATGATGCGAGCGCAGTGACGTGACCCGTTCGCGCGTCCAGCGATTGCCATTGCCTGTGACGAGGTCATTCCTGTTCAGGATGCCGGCAATGAGGTCGTCATTGGCAATCAGCACAAGTTGGCGGACCGCGGCGATCACGTCGACTGAGGTGCTGTTGCGCTGACCGCGCCGGCGTCTGGGCAGGCGCATCTCGCTGTGGACGCCGCCGATCCAATGAACAACGAGCACGATCTCCGCCGCCTCCTGGTCGATATCGGCGATGACCTCATGGATGACAGTGCGCACGATGCGCTTCTTCAGCCGCGCATCCGTTGAGGGAGCGGTCCACACGCTCTTCAGGTCGGCTGCCAGTGTGACGAACGACGCCAGATCGGCGGCGGGTGCCGGCGTGGTTGCGTCATGAGCGGCAATTTTGCCCTCGACTTCGGCCACATGTGCGAGCGCCTTGTTCCAGCGCGCCTCCAATTCGCCGACCACGAGACGGTTGGCCGGATCGGCGGCATCGTATTGACGGAAGGCCCGATCGACGGCAAAGCGCGCCGCTTCAAGATCGCGCTTGAGCGCATCGCGCACCTGGTCCCGGCGCTGGCCGGCTTCTGTCTCTGCCGCGACGGCGGCCGCAATAGCGCCGGGCCCGACGACGGTGAGAAGCGCATCCTCGATGGCGTCGTCGACGCGCAGGCCGCCAAAGGCAATGCAGCGCGGCTCGCCATTGTCCATCCAGCCGCGGCTGCAGCTGTAGCGTGGGATATCGTGTCGTGCGCCCGAGTAGCGGAGCGTCAGCTTCCGACCGCAGCGGCGGCAGCGGATGAGCCCCGATAAAAGGGCGTCGCCATGTTTGGGCGCGCCATGATGGCGGCTGGTTGGCACGTTGCTGCTGACCATCTTGCGGATCGTCTCGGCCCTTTCCCAGCTAACATAGCCTTCATGGGCGTTCGGCATAAGCGCCAGCCAATCGGCACGTGCCTTTCGGCGCGACTTCACACCGGCGGCCCCGTGGCTTGTCGCCACAGCCGTCTTACCATAAGCATAGGCGCCGCCGTAGACGGGGTTCTCGATCATCCGATGGATGGTGGCGTAGTTCGGGCGCCGCCAAACCGTATTGCCGCCCTTGCCCTTCACGGGAAGGTCGAGATCATGCTCGTGGAACCAGAGCAGAGCCTGGCGTGCGCTGCCGAGTTCTAGCACCTTGTCGAAGACCAGCGTGATGGCCTCCTGCACACGGCGATCGGGATCCTTCTCGTAGTGGTCACCGGCCTTCACGAAGCCCACCGGCGTGCTGACGACGAGCTCGCCGCGGCGCGCCTTCGCGTAGCGTGCCGAGAGCGAGCGCTGGCGCAGGAGATCAAGTTCGTATTCGTTGAGGCTTCCCTTCAGCCCGAGCAGCAGCCGGTCATTGCCGTGCCGGGGCGCGTAGATCGTCTCCTGATCGATCAGCACGGTATCGACAACGCGGCACATCTCGATCAGCTGCTGCCAGTCCCGGCTGTTGCGGGCGAAACGCGAGACCTCGCGGGCACAGACGGCGCCGACCTTGCCGAGACACACTTCCGCGACCATTCGCTCGAAGCCGGCGCGCTGGACGCCGCCTGCGGCCGACCGGCCGAGATCGTCGTCGATCACCTCGATCTCGGACCAGCCGAGTGCCGCCAGGCGATCCCGCATGGCGTATTGCAACGCGCTGCTCTCGCGGTTGTGCAGAACCTGATGGGCCGACGATTGCCGGACATAGAGCAACGCCTTGCGCTCCAGATGGTGGGGACGAACCTTGTCAGAGATCATGACTGGCCTCCCTCGTCGATCCGGCCCGGCTCCCCTCGGCATGCTCCAGGATCAGCCGCGCCATCAGACCGGTCAGCGTTGCCCGGGTCTCGGCCGGCAGTTCCGGCCAGGCTGGCGTATCCACTATTGTCCTGGGGCGATCGTCGCCGAACAGGTCGAGCTGCTGCGCTGGACCGGGCAGATTGCCCACCCGCTTCATCCGGCATTCCGTTCTCCTGACAGGCATGGGCCTCTCTTCGATTCTGGTCGCGAGAGGTCCGTGATACGCCCGAAAGCGGCGCGCTCGATGAAGCGGACGTATCCTTCAACGCACGCCGCAGGAGATCACGCAA
>JBARIB010000429.1:0-4616 GCA_049799535.1 Allostellaceae bacterium
CCGTTTTCCGGAGAGACCGTGGCCATATCGGGTGAGTTCTTCCCGGATCGTGCTGTAGGCCCCGGCTAGATCGTCAATTGTGCCGTCCAGCAGATGAAGGATCACGGCGCAGCGCTCGACATGGCCGAGAAAACGGGTGCCGATCCCGGCGCCTTCGCTCGCCCCTTCGATCAGTCCGGGAAGATCGGCGATGACAAACTCGTCATCGTGCAACCGAACGACACCCAGCTGCGGCTTCAGCGTGGTGAAGGGATAGTCGGCAATCTTGGGTCGAGCGTGCGTGACTGCTGCGAGAAAAGTTGACTTCCCGGCATTGGGCAACCCGACAAGGCCGACATCGGCGATCAGCTTGAGGCGAAGCCAGACCCATGCTTCGCGACCGGGCCAGCCGGGACCGGCGCGGCGCGGCGCGCGGTTGGTCGAGCTCTTGTAATGCGCATTGCCGAACCCGCCGTCGCCGCCTTCGAGAAAGACGACCCGTTCCCCCGCGCTAGTAAGGTCTGCCAGCACGACCCGGTTATCCTCGTCCATCACTTGCGTGCCCACCGGGACCTGCAAGACTAGGTCGTCGCCTTTGGCTCCGGTTCGCTCGCGCCCGCCACCGGGCCGGCCACTCGGCGCCCGAAAGTGCTGCGCGTACCGATAATCGATCAGGGTGTTGAGGTTGTCGACCGCGTGGAAGACAATGTCTCCGCCCTTGCCGCCATTGCCGCCATCGGGGCCGCCGAACTCGATGAATTTCTCGCGGCGAAAGCTCATCGCGCCGCGGCCGCCATCACCGCTATTCAGGTAGATCTTGCATTGATCGAGGAATTGCATATCGAAGCAATGAAAAAGGGGAACAGCAGGGCCGTTCCCCTTTTGCTTGTGGTCGGTTTCGGGGAACGCTTATTCGGCAGCTTCCGCTATCGGCGGCTTCCGCGGCACGACCGAGATATAGGTGCGTCCGGCGAGACCGGTATGAAACTTGACCGCGCCCTCCAGGGTTGCGAACAGCGTGTGGTCGCGCCCGATGCCGACATGCGCGCCGGGGTGGAATTTGGTGCCGCGCTGGCGCACGATGATGTTCCCCGGGATCACGATCTCACCGCCGAATTTTTTCACACCCAACCGTCTGCCGCGGCTGTCGCGCCCATTGCGCGATGAACCGCCCGCCTTTTTATGTGCCATTCACCGCTCCTTCTTCGCCCGCCGAGCCGTTGGCGCCCCTAATGTCGGTGATCCGCAGAACGGTCTGATGCTGGCGATGCCCTTTTTTCCGCCGATAGTTGTGCCGCCGCTTCTTCTTGAAAACGATGATCTTGCCGGCCCGCGTATGCTCCACGACCGTGGCATTTACCGAGGCGCCGTCGAGTAGCGGCGCACCGGTCGCGACCTCCGCGCCCTCGCCCACCATCAGCACTTCGGTGAGCTCGACCGTAGCGCCGGGCTCGGCCGCAAGTTTTTCGACAGAGATGATGTCGTCCTTGGCGACCTTGTACTGCTTGCCGCCGGTCCGGATCACTGCGAACATAATACTCGCCGATATAGTCTGTCGCGCGCCGGACGCAACCGCCGTGAGCGCATGCATATGGTTTGGACGGGCTGCCCCATCCGGGAGGGGCGCACTATAGGTTCGCAGATCAGGCTGTCAACGCCCCGAGCGATAGCGAACTAGCCCGCTCACTCGCGTGGATGGCCCGCCAACACTCACTGTTTTGTCACTTCGCCCTTTTTGGCTTCGACCGATTGCTCGGCGGCGGGGTCGACCCACCAGGTATCCAGGCCGACTGCATATTTCGGCGTAATGGCGGGTCGCCGGAACTTGTCCCACATCGCGACCCGGAACTTCGCAATGTGGTAATGCGGGATCAAATAGTAGCCGTATTGCAGTACCCTATCGAGCGCGTGGGTCCGGGCAATCAAGCTCGGCCGGTCCGGCGCCCGCACCAGCTCTTCGACCAACTCATCGACGACCTTGTTCTTGACACCGAGCAGGTTGCGGCTGCCCTCCTCGTCGGCGGCATTTGAGCCCCAATAGTCGCGCTGCTCATTGCCGGGCGACAGCGACTCCGGGAACACAACGACCGCCATATCGTAGTCGAAGGTGTCCATGCGCTTTTGGTATTGCGCCGGATCGACCGTGCGTACACGGGCCGTGATCCCCATTCGCTCGAGATTTTTCGCGAACGGCAAAACGATGCGCTCGAATTGCGGATTATCGAGCAGAACCTCGAATTCAAAGGGTTGACCGGTCTCGTCGTTGACGAGCTTTTCGCCCTTGAAGGTCCAACCGGCTTCCTTCAACAGTTTAAGCGCTACCCTAAGCCCGTCGCGAATATTGCCCGAACCATCATATTTGGGCGGGTCGTATTCGGTGGTAAAAACGCGGTCGGGTATCTGACCCCGATATTTTTCGAGAATTTTCAGCTCCTCGCCCTGCGGCACCCCAGTTGCCGCCAGCTCCGAATTATCGAAATAGCTGCGGGTTCGGGTGTAGGCGCCGTAAAACAAATTCTTGTTCGACCACTCGAAGTCAAAGGCATAGGCAAGAGCTTCGCGGACCCGCGCGTCCTGAAATAGCGGCCGGCGCAGATTGTAAGCGAAACCCTGCATGCCGCTCGGCAGCCCGTTCGGAATTTCTTCCTTTTTGATCAGGCCGGCGCGCAAGGCGGGGCTGTCGTATCCAGTGGCCCAGTCCTTGGACGAATTCTCCAACTTCACATCGTATTGGCCGGCCTTGAAGGCCTCGAGTGAGATCGTCGCGTCCCGATAATAGTCGTAATGAATGGTATCGACATTGAAGCGGCCTTTGTTGACCGCCAGATTGGCCGCCCAATAATCGGGTACTCGCCGGTAGGTGATCGATCGCCCCGGGTCGATCGCTTCGATCTTGTAGGGACCGCTGCCGAGCGGCTGGTCGAGCGTCGTCTTTTCGAAGTCGCGCCCCGACCAATACGCCTTCGACAACACCGGCATCTGCCCCAAGATCTGCGGAAGCTCGCGGTTCTCGGCCGACTTGAACGTGAAGCGAACGCCGTTCTCGCCTTCCTTTTCTACTTTCGTGACGTCGCCGTAATAGGACCGGTAGGAAGGGTGACCTTTGGCCCGCAACGTCTCGAAGGTCCAGATGACGTCCTCGGGCGTCATCGGGGTTCCATCATGGAACCGCGCCTCTTTGCGGATCGTGTACAGCACCGAGAGCTTATCGGGCGCGAGCTCGATCTTCTCGGCGACGAGGCCGTATTCGCTCCCCGGTTCATCCTCGGACGGAACCGCCAAAGTCGAGAAGATCTGGCCGATCCCCGCCGCCGGCACCCCTTTGACGACGTAAGGATTGAGGGTATCGAAGGTGCCGATCGCGGCGAGCCGCATCGTGCCGCCCTTCGGCGCGTCGGGATTGACGTACTCAAAATTCTTGAAATCCGGCCCGTATTTCAGGTCGCCGAACAACGACATGCCGGGCGTCGTGATTGCTTCGGCAGCAGCGGCGAGGCCAGCCGTGAAGACAAACGCGGAGAGGATTGCCGATACTCTGCGCATTCAGTGAACTCCGGAAAAGCGGCTCAGGGGCAAAGGAGCGTGAGCGCCGCCTTGAGCGTGCGGCGATCGCCGGCGACCAGCAGTCGACCTTCTGAGGTCAGACCGAGATTTGCTCCGCGCCAATCGGTGACGACCCCACCCGCCCCTTCGACGATCGGAACCATCGGGCAGAAATCGTAAGGCTTCAGGTCGGCTTCAAGAACGAGGTCTATAAACCCTGCCGCTAGCAAGCCATAGGCGTAGCAATCGGCTCCGAAGCGCGTCAACTTGGCGGCCTTGGAGACACGGGCGAAGGCCGCCGCCTCGCTCTCTTTGAACATATCGGGCGAGGTCGCGAACAGAGTGGCGGCCGCAAGGTCGGGGCAATCGCGGCACCGGACCGCGGCGCCGTTCAATGTCGTCGGACGGCCGGCGAACCCGACCCATCGTTCGCGCGAAATCGGTTGATCGATAATGCCGAGGATTGGGCGCCCGGCCCTGGTCAGCGCGATCAATGTGCCGAACAGCGGCACGCCGCTGATAAAGGATTTCGTGCCATCGATCGGGTCCAAGGTCCAGACGAACTCGGCATTCTCGCGAACGCGGCCGAACTCTTCGCCGATAATTCCGTGGCTGGGGAACTCCTGTTCGATCTGGGAACGCATAGCCTGCTCGGCGGCCCGGTCGGCAACGGTCACCGGGCTCAGATCGGGTTTGTCGTCGACCGCGAGCGGTTGTCGGAAGTAGGGGCGGATGATTTCCCCAGCGGCGCCGGCGAGCCTAAGAGCGAAGGTCAGGTAGGCTTCGAAGTCGCTCAGCGCCGGATGACCTATTTCAGCGTGTCGAGATAGGCGATGACATCAGCGCGGTCCTGCGCCTTTGGGATGCCGGCAAACGTCATCTTGGTACCCTTGATAAAGGCTTGCGGCTTCCACAGCCATTCGTTGAGCTTCTCCGCATCCCACTTCTCGCCTTTGTGGGCTTCCATCGCGGAGGAGAACTGGTACCCCGGCACCTCGGCCATCGCCTCCTGGGTGATTCCCCACAGATTCGGTCCGATTTTGTTACCGCCGCCTTTGTTGAAGGTGTGGCACGCTGCGCAGACTTTCCCGATC
>JBARIB010000430.1:0-3599 GCA_049799535.1 Allostellaceae bacterium
GACCAGGACATCGCCCGCGCCGGGTTTGAGCCCGTGCCGCTCAAGCGCCATGACCGCGAGCATCGACGTGAAACCGGCGGTGCCGATCGCCATCGCACGACGTGCATCGAGCCCCCGCGGCCGGTGCACGAGATAGGCGGCGGGCACCCGCGCCTTTTCGGCATAGCCGCCCCATTGCACCTCGCCGACCCGCCAGCCGGTCAGGAGCACCGGATCTCCCGACTGGAACTCTGGCGATTCGGAATGCTCGACGGTGCCGGCAAAATCGATCCCCGGGACATGCGGGTAGTTGCGCACCAGCCGCCCGAGGCCTTGCAGGATCATCCCGTCTTTGTAGTTGAGGGTCGAGCATTCGACCG
The DNA here is from genome assembly GCA_049799535.1 of Allostellaceae bacterium. Taxonomy (GTDB): domain Bacteria; phylum Pseudomonadota; class Alphaproteobacteria; order ATCC43930; family CGMCC-115725; genus AP-15. The sequence continues at coordinate 360 of JBARIB010000430.1, forward strand.
CGACCGTCACCTCGCCAGGCGGCAACCGCGCCTCATCGACCGCCTCGATCCGGGGGACGACATTGCCGCCCTCCTTATGCAACACCAATGCGCGAAACGTCCCCATGATGCGCTCCTCGTGTGCGTCACTGCCGGGCTTGACCCGGCAATCCAGATGCGCGGGTCAAGCCCGCGCATGACGGTTTGATTCAGGTGCGCAGCGGTTCGAGGATGCTGACGAAATTGGCGACCGCAGCGCCGCCCATGTTGAAGACGCCGGCGAGCGCGGCGCCCGGCACCTGCATGCCGCCCGCCTTGCCGGTCAACTGCATCGCCGCCAGCACGTGCATCGACACGCCGGTGGCGCCGATCGGGTGGCCTTTCGATTTGAGCCCGCCCGAGGGATTCACCGGCAGTTTGCCGTCCTTTTCGGTCCAGCCTTCGAGGATCGCACGCGCTCCCTCCCCTTTCGCGCTCAGACCCATCGCCTCGTATTCGATGAGCTCGGCGATCGTGAAGCAGTCATGCGTCTCGACCAGGTCGAGATCGTCGAGCTTCAGGCGAGCGGCGGCCAAGGCCCGCTTCCAGGCGAGATCAGGACCCTCGAAGGCGATGATGTCGCGCCGGCTCATCGGCAGGAAGTCGTTGACCTGCTCGGCGGCGCGGAAGATCACCGACTTCTTCATGCTGAGCGCGGTCGCGGTATCGGCAAGCACGACCGCCGCGGCGCCGTCGGAGACCAGCGAGCAATCGGTCCGCTTCAACGGCCCCGCGACGATCGGGTTTTTGTCCGAAACCGTGCGGCAGAATTCGTAGCCGAGATCTTTCTGCATCTGCGCCATCGGGTTGGCGACGCCGTTCTTGTGGTTCTTGGCGGCGATCCGCGCCAATGCGTCGGACTGGTCGCCATAGCGCTGAAAGTAACTCTGCGCGATCTTGCCGAAAATGCCGGCAAAACCGCCTTCGATCGCGTCTTCCTCTTTGCGATAACTGGCACCGAGCAGGATGTCGCCGACCTGCGCGCCGGACACCTCCGTCATCTTCTCGACCCCGACAATAAGCGCCAATCGCGCTCTGCCGGCGGCGATCGCGTTCAGGCCTTGATGGATCGCCGCCGAGCCGGTCGCGCAGGCGTCCTCGACCCGCGTCGCCGGCTTGAAACGCAACCCCGGATCGGCCTGGAACACCAGCGAGGCCGGGAATTCCTGGCGCACAAAGCCACCGTTCATCGTGCCGAGATAGATCGTGTCGATCTCGGCGGCCGCGACCCCGGCATCGGCCAAGGCCGCCTGCGCCACCTCGACGATCAGCGACTCGACGTCCCGCCCCTCATGCTTGCCGAATTTGCTGTGCCCCCAGCCGACGATGCACCCGCTCATGCCGACCTCCAAAGTACCGTCCGCGAACGATAGCAAGCTCGCCCGCGCCGCTCCATCTCGATATGGGACGGCTTTGCTCTTGGCGCGACTCCTGGATGGGTGGCGGGGCGCACACCAGTCAGCCGTCTCGCGCCGCTGCGACCTTCCGAGCGTCAGAGCTCGTTTGATTTGAGTGGGCTGGGGTTCGGTGAAGCCAGGTGGAATGTATTCTGAAACGACATCGTGGAAATGACGGCCGCCGTCGCTGATCACAAACAGGATTTTTATGACCCCGTTGAACCCATCGACACAGGCGCGTTCAAGTTGATCACCTTTATGCCTGCTACAATCGCCGGCCGACCATCCGGGAGGCCTGGCGGTGTGTACGGTGCGGCGACGGTCGTCCGTGCCGTGATGAGAGGTGGTATTTCGTTTCTCGGGCTCGCGGAGCCCCCCGAAATGCGCGGGTTACAGCGCGCCAAGTTCGTTTTCGCCGACCATCCGCTCGTGCCCGTCCACTTGGTGTTTGATTCGATACCGAGGACTATTGCCCTCTCCGAGGAAGAGGCGAACTATTTTGTAGCGGCCCTTGGCCGTATGATCGATGCCTCGCTCCGGGAAAAATTCCACCGTCTGCCCGACGCGGTACTTGTGCTCTAACATAGAGATCCTTCCAAGCTGAGGGCCGCCCTTGATGCGGCCGGGAACAACGCGCTCGATCCGCCTAACGAGGCTGCGAGTTGGCAGCGGGAATAGCAGAAGGAACGACGCCGGCCGGTTGCTTGAGTATTGCATAGGCGGCAATGCCGATGATCAACAGGATTGGAATCACAATTGGCGGAACGAGATATTTCATGGCTGCCGACCGATCACAACATGCTGGAGAGTACTGCCATCCCAAGGGCAAGGCAGGCGAGCAGGATCATAACCTGAAAATACTTCTTGTCTTTCGCGCTTACCCGCTCCCGACCCGGCGCGGCCGCGCGTTGGCGTCCTGGCAAGAGCTCAACCAATCGCCGGCTGATGGCTAAATTGTCCGACACGTGCGGTGGGTCGATGGGCAACCGAGCGATGATCGGCGCGAGCGCCTCGGCTGCAAGGGCTCTCGGCAAAGATGCCAGTCTCGCGGCCTCATCCCAAGGGTCGAGGCCAAGCCGCGTCAACGCCGAAACAACATTGAGCGGCATTCCATTCGGTTGGTCGCCGACCGCGGCAAAGAGAAAATCGTTCAGATCTGAATGAAGCAGCGAAAATCGAGCCGGTAAGGTCATGATCGCTCCGGGGTCCGGATCCGATTAAGAGCCGCGCATGAAAGCTACAGGCTGCCGCCGAGCTGTTCTGCGCAGGCGGTAACGACCGCGGAATTCGGGCTGTCGCTTCCCGGCGTTGTTGCCCAGCCGCCCTTTTCGATGACAGAGCGCCGATCCCACGAGGAGATCTTGTGGAACTCGATCAATTTTGTCGCTGCATCAGTCTGATGCTGGAATTTTTCGACGCAGATCGGCGCCAGCACGTGAACGACTGCGGTTTGAGCTCGCTCGTTCGCCATCTTCTCGGCGGTCCTGCCGAGCGTCCATCCGAGGAATGAGAAACCGATCACCGACATCGCAACCGCACCGGTCACCGCACCCCAAATACCTGGTTTTAGACTCGGATGCTTTTTCATTTATCGTGCCTTGGCTTCAGGGGGAAGATGCCCTCCTGATCTTGCCACCGCGCATCGCGGCCCTGCCTGAGGGAGAATTCGTCTGCTACTCGATGGGGTGCCTAGGACTTCATCGAACAAACCGCACGCGTTTCCGCGGTACAGAATTTTGCGCGGCAGACCAATTCTCTAGTGTTATGTCGTGTCTTTTTTTGTGGATACAATAGGTCTTCAGTGTTCTTTTCAAAGATGCAAGGA
>JBARIB010000431.1:0-3028 GCA_049799535.1 Allostellaceae bacterium
CCACAGCGCATGCCGTCGATGTCGCCAATCGGGGCGCGTTCAGTGCCGCGGCGGCCGCGATCGCCGATGCAGCTGGTGGGATCGACATCCTCGTCAATGGCGCGGGCACGACAGTGCGGCGGATGATCCCCGACATGACCCCCGAAGATTGGGACCGCGTCATCGCCGTCAATCTGACCGGCGCTTTCAACGGCATCCAGGCGGTACTGCCGCATATGCGCAAGCGCGGCGGGGGCGCGATTGTCAACGTCGCCTCGATCGCCGGACAGCGCATCTCGTTTGGCGGCACCGCCAATTATTCCGCGTCAAAGGCTGGCTTGCTCGGCTTGACGCGCCATGCAGCTTACGAGCTCGCCCCCGACCATATCCGCGTCAGCGCCGTCTGCCCGGGGCCGACGGCGACCGGGTTCGGCGGCGCGATTCCGACCGAGGAGACAAAGGCAGCGCGGGCGCGCAAAATCCCGTTGGGGCGCATGTGCGAGCCTGAGGATATCGCCGATCCCATTCTGTTCCTTGCGGGATATGCTGCGCGGATGATCACCGGCGTGGCGCTGACCGTCGACGGCGGCGTGCTGATCAAGAACGACACGCCCTACGATGAGTATTTCCGGCCTCGATAGCGCAGCTGCTGATGCCCAGCCCCCTCCCATTCCCTCCCCCGCATGTGGGGGAGGGTTAGGGTGGGGGCGGCTGGTTGCAGCCTGGCTGAAGACGCCGGCCGGACGCGTCGCGCTGTTGATACTCGCGACGTTCTGCGCCCGGCTGCTGTTTGCGTCGGCTCTCGGTCTGGGGATCGACGAAAGCTACATGGTTGCGGCTGGCCGTAAGCTGCAGCTGAGTTATTTCGACCATCCGCCGATCGCATGGTGGCTGGCATGGGCGGCCGCCCACCTGACCGGCAGCGAGAGCGCGATCATCGTGCGGCTGCCCTTCATCGCGCTGTTCGCGGTCACGACATTTCTGATGTATCGCCTGACCTCGGTCCTATTCACTCCGTCTGCGGGGTTTTGGGCAGCCGGCATGCTGAATTTGGCGCCGATCTTTGGCATTGCCGCCGGCAGCTGGGTATTGCCCGACGGCCCGTTGCTCGCCGCTTTGCTCGGGGCTGCCCTTTGCCTCGTCGCCGCCCTTCCCGCGGCCGGCCGCGCCGCCTGGGGTTGGTGGCTTGGCGCCGGCACGTGCGCGGGCATCGCACTTTGTTCTAAATATTCGGCCGCGCTGACCCTCATCGGCGCCGGCTTGTTTTTGCTGACCGAGCCGACAAGCCGCCGCTGGCTGACGCGGCTGCAGCCCTACGCCGCGGGGTTGATCGCGGCGGCGGTGTTCTCCCCGGTCCTGCTCTGGAATGCCGACCACGGCTGGGTCTCGCTCCTGTTTCAGGGCGGCCGGGCCGATGGCCCGCTTCGCCCGCTCGGGCCCTTCGTCACATTGGCCGGCGGAGCGGCATTTCTGCTGCCGTGGATCTGGCTGCCTTTGGTGCTGTGTGGATTCTTTGCCCTCCGTCGCGGACCGTCCGACCGCCGGAGCTGGCTATTGATTTGCCTCGCCGCGCCGCCGCTGGTCGTGTTTACGGCGGCCTCGGTGCGGGGCAATGTCCTCTTTCACTGGACAGCGCCGGGCTATCTAATGCTTTTGCCGCTGCTCGGGGATGCGATAGATCGGCGTTGGCGCGCGAACCGGTCTATACGCCTGTGGGTCACGGGCACGGCGGTCTTTGTCGTTCTCGGCACGACCGTATTTGCGAGCGAGGTCAAATTCAACTGGCTCCGCTTGGCCAAGGACCCGACCATCGATGTCGTTGACTGGACCTCGTTACGGCTGGACCTAGGCGGGCGCGGCCTCCTCGATCGGCCGGGGATCGTCGCCGCAGCGCTGCGATGGTCGGACGCCGGCAAGCTTAATTATGCTCTGGGCGGTAAAGTCCCGGTCATCTGCCTCGGCCCAGATGCGCATCAATATGGCCTGATCGCCCGCCACGACGATTACGCCGGCGCCGATGTCTTGATCGTATCGCGGATCCCATTGGAGAGGATCATCGGACAATTCTGGTTCTTGTTCGACTCTATCGAGCCGCTCGCGCCGGTGACCGTGCTTCATGCCGGTGCTCCTGCACTTCGGCTGAATTTGTTTCTCGGCCATCGGCTGCACCTGGCGGCCGAGGAGTGCTGCGCGTCTTAGTGTTTGACCCGAAATGACGTGAACAATATCAACCTGTTACACGTCACCCCCGCGAAAGCGGGGGTCCAGAGTTTGCCCCTGGCATGAACAGGGGGCAATCACCGCAACCTTGCAACCCTAGATTCCCGCGTTCCGCGGGAATGACGAATAAAGTCCTGATATCCCCGGATTCATTACAGGTCAGGCTCTTAGGTCCGGCCGGGCGGGTAGCCCTTGAAATCGTGCGCGACGTACAAGGTATAGTGGCGCACTGCGCCCGGTCCCACGGCGATGATAATGGATTTGAGGCGATCGATGGCGGCGAAGCTCGGCCGCATCTCGTCGATCAATTCGTGGTCCGAGACGAGCAGGAAACTCTCGCCGCGTCGTTTTCCCAGTCCGTTTGTCAGGTCCCATTGGTCCTGAATGCGGCTGGTCACCTTCCATTTGACCGCTTCCATGGGATGCGGCCGTACATAATAGATCAGTGATGCCAGTACTTCGCGATCATCGGCAAGCAAGACCAGATCGGGGTGTGCGGCGAGGACCTTCCCGACTTCGGCACCGAGATCATGCCAGCCGCGCACGCGGCGCAGCGGGTCGTATTGCGCCGGCAATTCCAAGCCGAACGCAGCCAGTGCCTCGCGGCCGGTGAACAAAATGCCGACCGCGGTTAAATGCAGGGTAACCGACCAGACGAGGAGCTTACGCCAGCCGCGCTGCAACGCCCACGCGACGACCAGCACCGTCGCCGAGACATAGGTCGGCGCGGCCCAATTGGCATGCGCGCGCGACAGCAAGCTGACAACGAGCATCATCGCCAATGTCGGCAGGGCAAAGACGGCGAGCAGTTGCGCGCGCGGCTCGGCCA
>JBARIB010000432.1:0-2814 GCA_049799535.1 Allostellaceae bacterium
TGGCTGCGCGTCGAGGCATGGCCGCTGAGCGGAAACGTCGTTATCCCGGGGCGGTTGGCGATGTACTCGACCCGGACGGGCCCGGTGATCGGGCCATGGCGCTCGCGGGCCACCGGCAGGTCGAGCAGCATGCGCCCGTTCCCCGGCAGCAGATCGCCTTGCCAGGCAAGCCATACGACTGTGTAGCCGCGGCGCATCAGAAAGCCGTTGCCGGCATGCGCCAAGCTGCGCGGGTCGTTCGAGGCCGGCGCATCGTTGAAGAATTGCAATATTCGCTTGTTGCCACGGTTGCCGTAATCGAAAAAGATCCGGCGGTTGCCGCGCTCCGGATCGACCGGCTTTAGAAGCGAGAAATCGCCGGCAAATCGGACGAGCCCCTCGCTATCGATGGGGGCCTTGTCGATGTCGGTAATGTCGCGCTGCGCCGGCGCATGAGGGTCGACCGCGAACTGCGCCCGCCCGACGACCCGTTCATAGGCCCCGGCCACGCCGAATTGATGTCCGTCGGCAAACGGGAACCGCTCAGCAACCGACAACTCCACCCAATTTGTCATACGCCCAATCTCCTTACTTTTCGTCACCCCCGCGAAAGCGGGGGCCCAAGGGCCACACCGCTCGAGCATGCCGCCTCTGGGTTCCCGCCTTCGCGACGCCTTCGCGGGAATGACGGAAAGGGGTCATCCCGCTGCCACTTCGAGGATCGTCAATGCCAGCGCCTGGGCGCGCGGAACCAATGTGTCGATGCGGCACCATTCGTCGTCGCGGTGGGCGTTGCCGCCGACCGGGCCGGTACCGCACAGGGTCGGGGTACCGAGAGCCGCGGTGAAGCCGCTGTCGGCGGAGCCCCCTGTCGGTTCGCCTGAAACCTGAAAGCCGAGACCCGCCGCCGAGCGGCCATAGGCTTCGAGGAGTTCGCGGCTCTTTTCATCCTGCTCGAGCGGCAGAAACTTGCCCTCGCGTAGGATCCGGCCCTCACTGCCAGGCAACTCGCAGCAGCGGCAGATCTCGCGCACCTCGCCCAGGATCTTCTCCATGATGTTCATCGTCGGAAAACGCACGTCGACAGCGGCGGTGGCACGCGCCGCGACAGTGTTGACTGCGGTGCCCCCTTGAACGAGGCCGACATTGACCGTCGTCCCCAGGTCGTAATCGGTGAGCCGGTGCAGCCGCTGGACCTTGCGGGCCAGCGCTTCGATGGCGCTGACCCCCTGCGCATGTGCGGCCCCCGAATGAGCAGCCTGGCCAGTCACCTCGAATTCGATGAAGGCCGCCCCCTTGCGCCGCGACACGAGATTGCCGCTCGGTCTCCCGGGCTCGGAGTTGAACACGGCGCGGGCGTCCTTGGCCTCGGCTTCGATGACCGGCCGCGAGGAGGGCGAGGCGATCTCCTCGTCGGAGGTATAGAGGCCGGTCATAGGACAGGGCGCGCCAAAGTGCCGAAGGGCTTCGAGCACGAACGTATTCATGACGAGACCCGCTTTCATATCAGCGACGCCCGGACCGAACGCCTGGTCGCCATCGATCCGGAAAGGCCGCTGCGCGGCGGTGCCGTCGGGAAATACGGTATCGCGGTGCCCCATCAGCACGATCGGCCAGTTTCCCCCACCCCCGCCCGCTATCCTTGCCGCCATGCAATCGCCAAAAATCTCGTGCGGAAACATCTCGCAGGGGATATCCGCCGCCTCGAGCCAAGCCCGCAGGCGATTGCCGACGGCATCGACGCCGCGCTTGTTGTAGCTCCCGGAATCGATGTTTACGAGATCGGCCAACAAGGCGACCATCGCCTGATGCTGCCGGCCGAGATGCTCGAGAATGGCGGTCTTCGCCTCGATGCTCATGACTGTGCTCCGACGGGGATCTAGGCCGGCACTCTATACATCATCGGCAAAACCGCATCGCACTCAACATCCGCGCAGGTGCTAATGAATCTAATGGATTCGATCTCGGCCTGGACCCCGCCTTGGCTCGTCGGCGCAATCACGTTGATCGTGCCGGCGACCATCGCGCTGTTGGTATACCGATGGTTCATCCGCCGGCTGATCCGCTTGGCCGGGCGCTACAGCCCTTTTCTCGAGACACTGCTGGCGCGGGGGCGGGGTCCGGCCAGCGTGATCATCATAATCATCGTGTCAGCCCTCGCATTGCCGGGCGCGCGCTTCCCGCAACCGGTAACCATATCGATCGGTCGCGCGCTACTGTGCACGTTCGTGCTTGCACTCGGCTGGGCCGCGGCGATCGCACTCGATATTGGGGTGGAGATCTATCTCCGCCGCTACGGCACCGACACCGCCGACAACTTGCTTGCGCGCAAGCATGTGACCCAGATGCGCATCCTGCAGCGGGTGGTCAAAACCATTTTGGTGATCCTCACCGTCGCCATCGCGCTGATGACCTTCGACTCGGTCAGGCAGTACGGCGTCAGCCTCTTCGCCTCGGCCGGCGCCGCCGGCATCATCCTTGGCCTCGCGGCGCGACCGGTGCTCAGCAACCTGCTCGCCGGGATCCAAATCGCGATGACCCAGCCGATCCGGGTCCAGGATCAAGTAATCGTCGAAGGCGAATTCGGCACGATCGAGACGATCACCAGCACTTATGTCGTGGTCCGGCTATGGGATCTGCGGCGGATGATCGTGCCGCTGAGCTATTTCATCGAAAAGCCGTTCCAGAACTGGACCTACGAGACGAACGATCTGCTGGGTTCGGTCATCCTGCAGGTCGACTACACGGTGCCGGTCGATCGCCTGCGGCGAAAGCTCGAGGAAATCGTCCACGACAGCAAACTGTGGGATGGCAAGGTGGTGGCGCTGCAGGTGA
>JBARIB010000433.1:0-3313 GCA_049799535.1 Allostellaceae bacterium
ACGCGCCGACGCATTGCTCGCCGACCCGCCATTGACCCTGCTCTTGTCCGCCCAGGCGGCCCAGCTCGAGGGTGACGATTTGGCGGCCAAAAGGTTCTTCACCGCGATGCTCGACCGGCCGGAAACCGAGTTCCTCGGCCTTCGCGGTCTCCTCAACCAGTCGCTGCGCGCCGGCGATCGTGGCTCAGCGCTGCGGCTTACCCGGCGCGCTGCCGCTTTGCGCCCGGCGACGCCTTGGGTAACGCAGAGCTTATTTGATCTCGAGACTCGCGAGGGGCGATGGCAAGCCGCGCGTGAGGTGCTGGAGCAAGCGGTCAAGCGCGGGGTGATCCCGCCCGAGCGCGCGCGTCATTACCGCGGAGTGCTCTGTTACGAGCTGAGTCGCATCGCGCTGGCGGGCGGCGATCGCCGCCGCGGGATCAACTTAGCGGCGCAAGCGCAGGCGCTGGCGCCAGATCTCGCTGCTCCCGCCGCACATCACGCGCGAACGCTGCTGCAGTTTCGACGTGCCGGCCCAGCGGCCGGAGCTGTCGAGCGGGCTTGGCGGACCGCCCCGCATCCGGAGCTGGCACAGATTTATGGCGCCATTTACGAGAGCGAGGCGCCGCTCGAGCGGGTCAAGCGTTACCAGCGGCTTGCCGCGCAGAACCCCGATGCGCGCGAGAGCTCTCTGACCCTGGCGGAGGCGGCGCTCGACGCGCAATTGTGGGGCGAGGCCCGCCGCTACCTCGAGCAGGCATCGAGCGCCCCGCCGCCGCCCTCGAGCGTCAGGCCGGCAAACTCCGCTACGCCGGTTTCAGCGGTGGCCGAAAATGCGGCGACGGCCGGCGCCGTCAGCACCACGCCGCGCCTCTGTCTCTTGATGGCTCGCCTCGAGGAAGCCGAGCACGGATCGGGTGCAGGAGTGCGCGAGTGGCTCGATCGCGCTGTGACGGCGATGCCCGATCCCCGCTACATTTGCGCGAGCTGCGGCGGCGAGAGTCTCGAATGGCACTCGCTCTGTCCCCATTGCGGATGCTTTGATACGCTTGCGTGGCGTACCCCCGCCTGGGCCGCTGCCGCGAGCTTGCCGGTTGTGGCCGAACAGCCGACTGTGGCTGTGCGCGAGCTGTCGGTCGGGCCCGCGGGAAACCCCTGAGGTCTATCAGCCCTATGGCCGAAGCGCTTGGCGGTCGGTGGATTACGCGCTAAAACCCGTCCCGCAAGCCTGAGCCCATGGCTCATCAGTGGCGCGCCCCGATAGCTCAGCGGTAGAGCAACCGCTTCGTAAGCGGTAGGCCGTTGGTTCAAATCCGACTCGGGGCACCATTTTTTCAATCGGTTAATGAACTCCACCAATGGACGTCGGTGAACGGCTTTCACGCGTCGAGAGCGGCCTGGATTGGATCAATGTGATCCTCGGGCTGATCGGCGCGATCGTAATTCGGGTTTTGCCTTCCTCGGTGTTCAATCCACTCGCCTCGACTGGAAAATCAACCGACTTTCCGGTAACGTCAGCGCCAAAGTCGAGGCCATCCCGCAGCGGCTCTCGGAGGAGTTCCGCGCGATGCGGGCCGAGATGGCGGCGCAGACGAGCGCTATCGCCAACGCTGTCACGGCGACCCGCCAAGCTCAGCCTCCGCCCCAAATCATTGTGATTCCGCCGCCTCAGCCGAGCCCTGCGCCGACGCCGAATCCTTGAAAAAGCGCGCCACCTCCGGGACCGGGTCAAGGGGCAAGCTAAGATCGGCGGGGCGATCACCTCGACCGGCGGGGCCGCAGTCGATATGCACATCGGTTGTCGGCGACCGATCACAAATCTGCCCTCAAACGAAGAAACCACCACGCATGAGGTGATGCAATATCACAATACTGTTGTTGATCCCTATTAACCATACTAAAGCTAATATTACCAATGCTATAGGAGATACTAGAGGCACCATCAATTCCTGTAGACACCAGCGCAAACCCGAGTACAATTAACTAAAGCACGAGAAAATCGGCGGCTTTAACCGCTTTGCACTCCCGGACAAGCGCGATCCTTTTCTTCTAACGTGCGTGAAGAGTCGGGGAACCATCTGGGGCGCTGCCGAAACACAGGCCCTTTAAGAAGGGGGGACAGGGTGAAAAGACCAGCAGCTCTCTTTCCGATTGCTCTTGCCCTCGGGGCGGTAATTCTCACGCCCATGACTCATGCTCAAGCAAAAGACGAACAAGAAGAAGGACCGATCGAGATCGAGAAATGCCAGACGATCAGTCAGCCGGGCTCGTATAAGCTCGTCAATAACCTCACCCTCACTAGCCCCACCGGTGTCTGCCTGCTGATCACGGCCGACTTCGTCACGATCGATCTCGCGGGTTTCACAATGAAGGGGCAGCCTGCCTTCCCCGGGCCGGTCTTCACGACGGCGAGAGAGGCTGGGGATGAGACCGCCGGCATCGCCGTGCGGAACGGGTCGATCTCAGGTTTTCTTAATGGGGTAAATCTTGCCGGCTCAGGCTCTATCGTTGAGGGGTTACGCATTGTGGGCGCCTTTGCTTCAGGCGACGGCGCAGCTGGGATAGCAGCCACAGGAATCGTGAAGGGCAATACCGTCAGCGATCTCAACGGCGGCCCGGGCGTAGGGTTCGGAATTATCGCCACCGGGATCGTCACCGGCAACTACGCCACCAGCAACCGGATCATCGGCATTTTAGTCGGCCAGGGTAGCACGGTGGTCGGTAATACCGCCACGGGGACCCAGGGCCCCGGCGGCGGAACCGCCGGAATTTCCGTGGATTGTCCCTCCAACGTGACCGATAACACGGCGGTGAATAATGCTATGAATCTCGTGCTGAACGGAACAGGCTGCAACAACACCAACACCGTGGCGCCTTGAGCCCTTTGCGGCCTTCGACCTAGCAGCCGCTGTGCTCCGTTCGGCAACCATTAGTTATCTTCTGGAGCAATTAACCAAACCTTTTGTTGTCCTGGCACTCATTTTCTGGCATTTAGTGCGTATGTCAGAAAAACACACGCATTCATTGCCTGACGAAGTGGCGCCATCGCCGACCGGCGAGGACTACCGCGAGCTGGCGGGCAAGATCCGCGAGGTCGCCCATCACGTTCGGTTGCCGGTCGCTCGCCGCGAGCTGCTCCACCTTGCGACCAACTACGACCGCCGCGCCGACCAAATCGACCGGCGAACCGACCTTTGGGAGGACAGGGAAGCGGAGAGGGCCGATCGCCACCCCATCTTCGCGTCATTTCCTTGACTCATTGACGGAAGAGATTCTTCGCCCGCATCATCCGGCGCGACCGCTTCCCGAAGCTCGCCAACCGGCTATCACCGCC
>JBARIB010000434.1:0-3568 GCA_049799535.1 Allostellaceae bacterium
GAAGCGCGCGTAGCGCGCGGGTGGGGGCTGCCGAACCGCCGCCGCTTCCCCTCCCCGACAAGCCGTCGATCGCGGTGCTCCCCTTCGCCAATATGAGCGGCGACCCGGAGCAGGAATATTTCGCCGACGGTATGGTCGAGGAGATCATCACCGCACTCTCGCGCATCCGCTGGCTCTTCGTGATCGCCCGCAATTCGACCTTCACCTACAAGGGCCAGGCGGTCGATGTGAAGCAAGTCGGCCGCGAGCTGGGCGTGCGCTATGTGCTGGAAGGCTCGGTGCGCAAAGGCGGCAACCGGGTGCGCATCACCGGGCAGCTGATCGATGCCGAAACCGGCACGCATCTGTGGGCTGACCGCTTCGACGGCTTGATCGAAGATGTGTTCGAGCTTCAGGATAAAATCGCCGCCAGCGTCGCCGGGGTCATTGAGCCGGCCTTGCAGGCCGCCGAGATGCGCCGCTCGGCGGCGCGCCCGACAACCGACCTCAGCGCCTACGACCTCTACCTTCGCGCACTTGCGACGTTCTATCCAAGAACGAAAGAGAGGGTTCTCGAAGCTCTGGCATTGCTTGAGCAGGCGATTGCGATCGATCGCCATTACGGACCGGCACTTGCCTGGGCGGCGATCTGCCACTTAACCCTCGTCAGAGACGGCTGGGTCGAATCGCCGGAGAGGTCCTGCCGCGAGGCCTGCGATCTCGCTCGGCGGGCACTTCAGGCGGGCGAGAACGAGCCGCGCATCCTCGCCGACGCCGCCAACGTACTGGCATATTTCGGCGAGGATATCGGCGCCATGATCGGGTTGGTCGATCGCGCGCTCGCACTCAACCCGAGCCATGCCCGCGGCTGGTTTGTGAGCGGCCTTCTCAGGGTATTTGCCGGCCACCCCGACCTCGCGATCGAGCATGGCGAGACCTCGCTGCGGCTGAGCCCCCGCGAGCGTATAGGCGTGCCCCTATCTGTGATGGGCATGGCCTATTTCTTCAATCGCCGGTTTGACGAAGCGGCCGCGAAGCTGCTCCTGGCCATTCAAGACCATCCCGGCTATCCCCCCTTATACCGCACTCTCGCCGCGTGCTATGCCCATATGGGGCGGCTCGATGAGGCGCGCGCGATCGTCGCCCGGCTGCGCGCTATTACCCCGCTGGTCGTGCCGAGTGAGCTTCCCTTTCGCAACCCCGAGGACCGGGAGCTCTACCTGTCGGGGCTGCGCCTGGCAATGGGCGAGACGGAATGAGCCAGACCCGTCGCCTCGCGGCAATCCTTGCCGCTGATGTGGCGGGGTATTCGCGGCTGATGGGGACGGACGAGGAAGGCACGCTCGAACGCCTCAAAGCGCTGCGCCGCGAGCTCATCGATCCGAAAATCGCCGAGCATCACGGTCGCATCGTCAAGACCACGGGCGACGGCCTGCTGGTGGAGTTTGCGAGCGTCGTCGATGCGGTGCGCTGCGCGGTCGCGGTGCAACAGGCGATGCCCGAGCGGAACACGGATGTAGGGGCGGACAACCGCATCGAATTGCGCATCGGCATCAATCTCGGCGACGTGATCGTCGAGGGCGACGACCTCTACGGCGACGGCGTCAACATAGCGGCTCGCATCGAAGCCCTGGCCGATCCCGGCGGAGTGTTCGTCTCCAATACGGTCCATGACCAGGTTCGCGACCGGCTGCCCTTTGCCTTTGAGGATCTGGGCGAGCAGCCGGTCAAGAATATTACAAGGCCGGTGCGCGTCTACCGGGTGCGACCGGAAAGCCCCCTCCCTAGCCCTCCCCCGCCTGCGGGGGAGGGAAGCGCACTCAGCGCGCGGGTGGGGGCTGCCGAGCCGGCACTGCCGCTCCCCGACAAGCCGTCGATCGCGGTGCTCCCGTTCCAGAACATGAGCGGCGACCCCGAGCAGGAGTATTTCGTCGACGGCATGGTCGAGGAGATCATCACTGCCCTCTCTCGCATCCGCTGGCTCTTTGTCATCGCCCGCAATTCGACCTTCACCTACAAGGGCCAGAGCGTCGATGTGAAGCAGGTCGGCCGTGAATTGGGCGTGCGCTATGTGCTCGAAGGCTCCCTGCGCAAGGCGGGCGGCCGCGTGCGCATCACCGCCCAGCTGATCGACGCGCTCACCGGCACGCATCTCTGGGCCGACCGCTTCGACGGCTCTCTGGAAGATATTTTCGACCTTCAGGACAAGGTCGCAGTCAGCGTCGCCGGCGTCATTGAACCGACTTTGCGGGCGGCCGAGATTCGCAGGTCGAGCGAACGCCCAACACCTGATCTGACGGCTTATGATCTTTACCTGCGCGCGCTGCCAGACTGGGCTTCCTACGAGAAGCACCGGGTCGTGCGGGCGCTCGACTTCCTGGGAAAAGCGATCGAGCGTGATCCGGGATATGGTCCCGCACTCGCTTTGACAGCGCATTGTCACTCGTGGCTCGCCGCTGCGGGCGATGCGAGGGGAAACCTCGGTAAGGCGCTCGAACTCGCTCGCCGAGCACTGCGAGCAGCTCCCGAGGATCCCGAAGTTCTTGCCGCTAGTGCCTACGTGCTCGGGATCCACGGCGAGGACATCGCCGTGGCTATTTCGCTGGTGGATCGAGCTCTCCTAATCAATCCGAGTTTTGCTCGCGGCTGGTTGGGGAGCGGATTGCTGAGGGCCTTTGCTGGTGACCCGGACCTGGCACTCCAGCATTTCAATACCTTCCAACGGCTCGACCCAAGCGAACGCTTCCCGGCGGCTCTGACCGCTGTCGCTACCGCACTCTTCTTCAAACGCAGGTTTGATGAGGCAGCGGCAAAGCTTCTTCAATCCTTGGAGCAGGCTCCAGACTTCGCAATCACCTATCGGCTTCTCGCGTCCTGCTATGCGCATCTAGGACGGTTCGACGAGGCGCGAGAGATCGTTAGGCGACTGCGCGCCATCACCCCTATCGTAGTGCCGAGCGTCATCCCCTTTCGCGGCGCCGAGCATCGCGAACTGTTCCTGTCGGGGCTGCGCCTGGCAATGGGCGAGACGGAATGAGCCAGACCCGTCGCCTCGCGGCAATCCTTGCCGCCGATGTGGCGGGGTACTCGCGGCTGATGGGGGCGGACGAGGAAGGCACGCTCGAACGCCTCAAAGCGCTGCGCCGCGAGCTTCTCGATCCGAAGATCGCCGAGCACCACGGCCGCATCGTCAAGACCACCGGCGATGGGTTGCTGGTGGAGTTTGCCAGCGTCGTCGATGCGGTGCGCTGCGCGGTCGCGGTGCAGCAGGCGATGCCCGGGCGGGACACGAGTGTCGCAGCGGACGATCGCATCGAACTGCGCATCGGCATCAATCTCGGCGACGTGATCGTCGAGGGCGACGACCTCTACGGCGACGGCGTCAACATCGCCGCGCGCATCGAGGCCCTGGCCGATGCCGGCGGGGTGTTCGTCTCCAACACGGTGCATGACCACGTGCGCGACCGCCTGCCCTTCCTCTTCGAGGATCTGGGCGAGCAGCAGGTCAAGAACATCGTCCGGCCGGTGCGCGTTTATCGGGTTCGCGCGGACGGCCCCCACCCTGACACTCCCCCGCATGCGGTGGAGG
>JBARIB010000435.1:0-12835 GCA_049799535.1 Allostellaceae bacterium
GATCCATACCGCGGGCTTGTAGCCGAAGGTCGCCGGCACGGCGTGCTGGCCATGGGTGCGTCCGGCGATCGGCATGTCGGCGCTCCGCTCGGCGAGATCGGCCATTGCCATTAGCGCCGCGCCGATCAGCCGCAGAAACGCACCGTGCGCTTGCCGCAGCACCAGAAGATCGCCGGTCTGGGTGATGTTCTGCGTCGTGGCGCCCCAATGCACCCAGCCGCCATGTGGCTCGCCGACGATCCGGCTCAATTCCCAGACCAATGGCACGATCGTGTGGCCGGTGCGCGCAAAGCCTTCATCGATGCGCGCCCGGTCGAGCAATTCGAGATGTGCGCCGCGTGCGATTGCCTCGGCAGCGCCGCGCGGGATGATCCCCAGCTCCTCCTGCGCCTTGGCGAGCGCCGCCTCGACATCGAGCCAGGCCTGCCAGCGGTTCTCCAGCCGATAGAGCGCGCGAATACCGGGATCGGCTACACGGGCAGCAGTCGGCAGTTCGTCACTCATGGCGGTTTCCTCCGGATGCTCGCCCGATATTACCCGAACTCCTAACCGCCTTGTCATGGTGCTCGCAAACTTAACGTCGGGATAGCCGCGGATCACGCGAAGACGAGACATTTGATGACAAGAGGGGGGAAACATGGTGGCCGAAATCGCACCAGCGGTCGCCGCCAGCGCGTTGGTCGGACCGCTCGAGGCGCATCATCTGCACTCGCGCGTCTACCGCTCCAGATGAAAGAGTCTGCAATCGATCTCCCCACCTATCGCAGGGGTGTCCAGATCGCCTTGTTCCTCAGCATTGTTGGGCTTTACCTCTGGCCGTGGCTTGCCGATAAGTTTGGACGGCGAAATATGCTACCGAGAGGTTGTGGGTCTGATTTGGAGCTAGATAACTACATAACTACCCTAAGATCTGCATCTTGACACGCTTATATTGCTATCGGCGGAAGAGGCAGGAGTCGAACCTACCGAGGACGCGTGGCGCCCTCCAACGGATTTGAAGTCCGCGCGAGTCACCGGACCCGATTCTCTTCCGTCCCGAAGTTATCAATCGTTCGAACCGGTGGGAAGTCGTCTCACCTGAACCGAGCCGCGTCGCGGCGCTACGGAAAGATGAGCACGCGGATCCGGAGCACCGTCGATATGCTCGGGTCGTCGACCGCGATCTCCTCCTCCGGGTTGTACATTTTTAATTTCACAGCCCCGACGCCTTCACCGATGACCAAAGCAGCGTCGGCCGTTCCGTCTCGGCGGACGATAAACGCCACATCGCCGATCGCAACTGGCGTGTGGGGATCGACGCAGGCGAGCGCTCCGGGCTTGATCAGAAAGCCGAGCCGCTGCGAGTAATTCCGGACCAGAAACGATTGGTCGTCGGCGGCCACCAGCTCCTCGACCGGGATCTGATCCACCACTACGTCGCGATCGATGACGAAATGATGGACGCCGTCCTTATTCGCCGAATTGCTCCCGTAGACCGGCAAGGCAGCCGGCTTTCGTGGTACACCGACGTATCGGATGCTGCGGCGGATAGCATAGCGCTCGAGTGCCCCGAGCCGCCCCCATTTCGCGTCGTCTTTTAGAAGTGACCGCGGGGTGCGAGGCAGCAATTGCTCAGGCGCTACACCTTTCTCCAGCTGTTGCAAATTGTCGCGCGTGCGCCGCTCGAACATGCCGATAAGTTTAGCGGCAGGCAGACCGTAGAACTTGGCTGCAGCTTCGATCTCGTGGGCCTGGACGATGCGGCTGGCCATCTCCACCCGGTGATATACCGAGAGCGTCAGACCTATGGCGTTTGCCACCTGCTGCATCGTTTTGCCGGATTTCTTACGAAGCTGCGCCAGGACATAGCCGGTGGCAGCGGCACCGCTTTCAATGCTGCGCTGAACGACTTCGTGCTGTGCTCTTTGCCAGCGCTGGACGCCCGCCGACGGATCGCGGCCGGCGACGACCGGGATCTCTTCCGGGCGGCAGGCCAGTATGACCGCTAGATTTGCGAGCTGCAGATTGGTCAGGCGGCGCTCGCCGCTTTCCATCTTGGAAATTGTCGACTCGCCAACGGGCGGGTCCATAAGCCGCCCGAGCTGCGCCTGTGTCAAATGCTTGCGGAGGCGGAGTTCTTTGATGTTATTCGGAAAAACGATTTCGCCCCTAACGCGCATCGGCTGCTCCGAAGCAGAACGATCGCAAAACTTCGCGTTCGGCGTCAAATCGCGCTGACCAGAACACGGAGCCGGCCGCGTCGGGTATTTGCCTTAAATCATAAGTTATATTCGTTGTTAATGACTCAATCATAAGATATTGAGGCTTGTCTCGATATTGCGAGGCGCCGCCCGTCGCGCCGAGCATAGCCGGCACGGGGAGCGCCGTCGTTGCAGCGAGGGACTGCCGACTCCGGAGGGGGAAAGATGGCTCGCCATCGGACATTGGATTTGCTGCCGCCAGTCGGCGATGGCGCCGAGCCTCGTGGACGGGTCTCGCGGAGACCACTGCGCACCAGGATCGAATGCCTCGCGCAGATCCTGCGAGCCTTCAACGACATTGCCGACCGAGACGATATCCATCAGGCATCGGACCGCCTCATATTGGTACAGCAGTGGATCGAGCACGAGGCCGAGCGGGCCGCTGCCGATCCGGTCTTTGCCGACTTGCGACTCGTCTAGGCATCATCCGGTTTTCCCGCGTGAGGCGAGCAAGGCCTCAATCTCCACGATTTTTTGCGCAATTGTTTCTGGATTTGCCTGATAGATCCCAGAATTAATGGCTTGCTGTAGCTCGGCGACTCGCGTCTGGTCGATCGGCGGCACCGTAGCGGCCGCCTGCGTGATCGTGGTGATCAGCGCCTCGGCCCAGGCGACATCCGCCGAATCTACTGGGCTGGGCGTCCCGGACTGCTCAGTGCGGGCCGTTGCCGATGATGACCCGGCCTCGCCCGCCGATGCAATACCCAGCGGGTCGATCGGGTTCAAGCCTTGGATAGGATCAGGCATCACTGTCTCTCCCGGTCGGCGCAGGTCTCATTATGCGACCTCCGAACCGGATGCGTCGGGGAACGCCCTGCGCCACACCATTGCCAGCTGTTCCATAGCTATGCGTCCTGCGGCTACGGCTTCGGCATCATCCCACACATTTCCCTTGAGAATCGCCGCCAGCACGTAATGGTACACCCTGGCGAGGGAATCGCTCAACGGACCAGGTTCTGTGCCGGAAAGCCCCAGAACGAACTCGACTATCTTGGCCGCCGAGTTCAAAGCCTTCGCCTTCGACGCTTGGTCCCCCGCCGCGATTGCAGCTTCGGCGCGCAGCAGAAAACCACGTGCGCTATCTACGGCCATCTTCATCAATTCCTCCGGCGCGGCGCCAATGCCTTGGATCGCGCGATATGCTGCCGGCCCGCTTAAACTCTGTCTGCCGTTCTCCATCGCTCAGCCTCCCAATCCGCCGGACGACTGATTGAAGTAGGTGGTCAGGAAATTGCTCACCGTTTCAAGCTGCGAAAGCGTCGCTTGCGCAACGCTGTATTGTTGCGTCAGTGCCAAGGTTTCCTGCTGGGCTTGTTTTTGCAGCGCCGCGATCTGCTGGTTCATCGATGTAATCGTGTCGTTGAGGCTGTTGATCTCTCCGGTGACGCCGCCGCTGTCAGGGGCGAGAGCTGCGCTCACGATACTGTTCAGCTGCCCGTAGAGGCCTTGGCCGACCGTGACTGCGCCGAGCTGCCCTGTAATCCCGGGCGCGATTTGTAGACTGAGCCCTTGCGCGGCTCCCGAGCCGGTGACGGTCAGAAGCCCGGCGGTGCCGCTGGCATCTTGACCATTGACGGTACCGGTGAGCGATCCTCCAGAATTGGTCGTCACATCGATTGCATAGGTGCCCGGCTGAGCCGAGCCGACGCCCGCAACGGAGACATTGGGATCGGTGGCGATTCCGGCCCCACCGAGCAGTGCCGCGACTGCAGTGTAGTCCGAGTTCGCCGCGACGTCAAAGGCGGCTTCATCGAAAGTGACCGTACCGTCGCTCGCGATGCTGAACCCGATGTCGCTGAGCGATTTGTACGACGCGTTTTGCACCGCTTCAGTGCCGATCGGGTTGGTTATAGCGTCGAGCAGATTACTGCGAAGGACTTGCAGCCCGACATCCCCGAGAAGCGGCCCCGCACCGCTCGTCGGGCTATACGACGCGAAATTGTTGATCGTGCCAAGGACATTGTTCAGCGCCGAAACCAGACCGTTTGCGGCCTTATCGAGAGCGGAGATATCTTGCTCCACACTCACCGTCGCCGATCCGCTCGCGGCTAAGGTTAGGGTCAACCCTGGCACGACGCCCTTGACGGTGTTCGAGCCGCTGGTAATCGCTAGCCCGTTCAGCGAAAAGCTCGCATCGACCGCTGCCTGGGTTCGGGTAAATCCGGACGTGCCCGGGTAATAGCTGAACCCGGCCAGACCGCCGCTACCGCTCACCGTGAAAGCGTGGGCAATGCCGGTGGCATTGCTGGTTAACGCCAAATGATAAGACGACCCGTCGTATAGCACCGTCGCCTGCACGCCGAGATTGGCCTGATCGATCGCATTTGCGATTCCGGAAAGGTTGTCCTGACCAGCCGCGATGTTCACGGTCACCGCGGACCCGCTGCCCAGCTGAATAGCGATGGCGCCCGCGCCGAAACCAGCGCTTGTGCTCGCAAAACTCGAAGAAATCAGGTTTTCCGCCTGCGCCAGATGAATGTTCGACAGATTGTAGGTCCCAACGCCTGCATCATTGGTGACAGCTGCTTTGACGACGCCGGTGGGCGATGCCGTCGTCGACCGTTGCGTGAGGCTCTGAACATCAGCGAGCCCGGCAAACGCCGATTGCAGGCTCGATAACGCACCCTGAACCTTCCCCAACGCCGAGATCTGCGTCTCGATCGGTTTTTCTTGAGCCTGCAGTGCGTTGGCGGGCGCCTGAAAGGTGGCACTCGCCTGATTAATGAGCGAGGTTATCTGGTCCGCGCTCAGGACGCCGCTCACCGTCGCCATGCGCTATTTCCTTTGCGTTTGCCGAGTGGACCCGTCGGTTGAGTTTTACCCAGCCGACGGGTCCGTTCGCGTACTACGCTGTTATTGCAGCAACCTGAGGAATGTCTCCTGCAAAGCACTCGACTTTGCAAGAGCAGACACCCCGGCTTGCTGCAGAATTTGCTGTTGCGTCAGCTCGGTCGTGACTTGCGGCACGTTGGCGTCCTGGACAACCGAACGAGCCGAGGTCAGATTCGTGTCGGTGGTCTGCAAGTTCGCTGCGGTCGCCTGCAGCCGCTGCTGAACTGCGCCGAGTTGAGCGCCGATATTCTCCAGCTGCTGGAGCGCAAAGTCGACGACATCGAGGGCTGCATTTGCCCCGGAAACCGTCGCAACTTTGGCACCCGCGAGCGTCGTCAATGCCGAATTCGTGTTCAGGCCGATATTCGAGGCCGCCGCGGACAATGCGAAGTTTTGGTTCGACTGCAAGGTGACGAGACCCTGAACGGTTGCGGACGCCACCTGACCACCGCCGGTGCCGAGGGTCACGGTCGCGGTGCCGCCGGCTGCAAGCGTTCCGGTACCGGTAAAGCCGGTGATCGAGATGTTGTCGCCTTGCCCCTGAGTAAGAACGAGCTTGTTGTTGGCATCGACCGCAGCGGTTACGCCGGTTTGGCCGGTATGCTGATTGATCGCGTCCACTAGAGACTGCAATCCGCTCTGAGACACGCTCGACACGGTCGCCGAGATATTTACACCGTTAGTTTGGGCACCGCCATCGCCATTGCCGAGGACAAAGGACAGCGAGCCCGCGGTGACCGTGAAGGCGACGCTGGTGTCTGCGGTCGCGGTCACATTCGTCTGCGGGGTGATGGCGTTGATCGAGGCAGCAATGTCCTTTGCCGCTTCCGTTTTCGCCGCGACATTGGCGTTGGTGGCGCCCGCCGAACCCGATACGCCGATATTGCCGGAGGTGAACGCGCCGGTGCCGCCCGAGGTTATCGCGTAGGAGCTGCCCGATACATCGCCGACCCCGCCCGAGCCGGCGCCGTTGGTGTGATATACACCCGAATTCGAAGCCGAGGATTGGTTCGCACCGAGCTGGGTCGCCACCGTGCTGCCGATCGAGAGACCGATGATCTGGCCTTCGGACGGGCCGACCTGGAACTGTACCCCGTTGAGCGAGCCATCGAGCAAATTGAGCCCGTTGAACACCGATTGCTGCGCGATCGTCGACACCTGGGTCTGCAACTGCGAGACCACCTGCTGCAACGATTGCAGCTGCTGAGTGCTGTTGATGCCGTTCGCCGCCTGATTGGCAATCGTCCGAATTTGCTGAAGGATGTTGATCTGTTGCGTAATCGCGCCGTTGGCCGTCTGCACCAGCGAGGTCGCCTGGTTGACGTTGGATAGGGCTTGCTCCGTACCGCCGATTTGCGTCGTGAACCCTTGCGCGGCGATATAGCCGGCGGGATTGTCAGCCGGGCTGCTGATCGCTAGTCCGGAAGACAGCTGCTGCTCCAATGTATTAGTCGTATCCGCCGTATTTGCGAGCGAGGCCAACGCGTATAGTGCGTCGACATTGGTGTTGATGACTCCTGCCAACATTCCTTGCTCCTGGGCGCCGGCGGCGCGAGCGGCCCCCGGTGCGGGTGAGTGGGTTACAGGCGCCCGCGCTAGTCCGTTACGGGCGTCTCACCATCTAAGACGGACGCTTGCGGAATTTGTTGCAGGGTATTTTATATAAAATGGACAGGGATCAGATCAGCGGAGCCAAGCTCTCTGCCATTCGTCGAGATAATCTTCGAGCATCCAATCTTTGAGGACCGCGGCGCGCAGGCGTTCACCGGCGCGCCGGCACTCATCTCGGTCGGCGGTGATCTCGCGTAAAGCCTTGGTCCAGGCGTGATGCCGGTTGGCGACACGGAATACCGGCAGATCACCTTGATAAGGCAGGATATCGGTGCACAGGACCGGGTATCCCAGCACCCCGTATTCCAAAAGGCGAAGGTTGCTCTTGGCTTCGTTGAATGCGTTGAGTTCGAGCGGCGCGATGGCAAGGTCGAGGTCTAGCGAAGCAAGTTTCTTCGCATAATCGTGGAGCGGCACCCACTCGTGGTATTCGGCGACAAAGCGCCTGAGCTTGTCCGGGCACATTCCGAAAAAGACCCAGTTGATGTCTCTCGCCGTCGCCTCGACAACGCTCTCGATCAGCGTCAGATCGCCCAAATGGCCCAACGCACCAGCCCAGCCGACACGCGGTTTACCGTCGAACCGCCGTTTGGGAGCAAGCCCCAACCAACGCCGCTTCTCGAGCCGGTTCGGCAGCACGGCAGTGTCGCCGCAGAGCTTGCTATACTGAGACGCCAAAGGCTCTGTACTGACCACAAGGCGATCACAAAGCGATAAAGCCTTTTTTAGGCGCTCCTGCATATCGGGCGGCATGGCCTTGCGATGCACGCTCTTGAGCGGGAGATTCGTGATCAAATCGTCGAGCTCGAAGACACGAAAGGCGGTGCCGGTATTTTTAACGCGCTCGATCACTTCGATCTGTTGCCAGTCGAGCTGCCGCTGAAAGACGATGCTGTCGGGCGCCATTCGTGCCACCTCCGGCGGGGTGAACAAGCGCATCGTCTCATGGCAATGCACGAGGCCGGATTTGAGCAAGGCTCGGCTCGGAGCGATGATGCGATACTCGCCGCAACCCTCGCGGTCTGCCGGGTGAACCAAGACTCGCTGGCGTGGCCGGAATTCTGGATCCCAGGTCGGCGGCCCTTCGGTCTCCACCGCAAACCCCCAACCCTGGGAGGAGAGATTGCGATTGTAGGCGGGATCAAACGCAATGCGCGGCATCCACCGCTGGTACATCGCCCTTCTTTCGCGAGCGAAGCGGGCGTTCTTTTCTTGAACTGCCTTTCCCTCCACATCGGTGAGAATGCTCGCGCTGGTTTCGTGAAGGAGCCGCGCGAACGGCGTCCAGGTGACGAGATAACCCGCTTCTCGGACCTTCAGGCAGTAGTCGACGTCATTGTAGGCAACTGCGAAGGTCTCTTCGTCAAGGCCGCCGACCTCGTCGTAGACAGAGCGGCGCGTCACCATGCAAGCTGCGGTTACTGCCGAGAAATCTTGCACAACCTGTAAACGGCCCCAATAACCGAAGGCGCTTTCGGGCTCGCCGTTAAAGGGGTGGTCCGCCGGTGAGCCCCAGCCGGTGCCAAGGATCACCCCGGCATGCTGAACACGGCCGTCGGGATAAAGGAGCTTTGCGCCAACGGCACCGACATCAGGACGACGCGCCAGCGACATCATCTCACCGAGCCAGACGCCGTCGAGCGGCGCGGCGTCGTTGTTGAGCAGGCAGATGTATTCGCCTCTGGCGGCCTCACGCACCGCGCGGTTGTTCATAGCCGAAAAGTTGAAGGTGCCCGGATGCCGTAGCACGCGGATGCGGCTGCCAATCTCGTCGAATTTATCCTCGATCCTCTGCAGATAATCGCAGGCATCCGCGTCGGTGCTGCCGTTGTCGACGACGATCAGCTCATAGTTCTGGTAGACAGTCTTTTGAAGGACGCTCTCTACGCAGCGCTTCAGAAATTTCAGCTGGTTTTTTGTCGGAACGATAATCGACACGAGCGGTTCCGGTCCCTCGTGGCGATACCGCACGCAACAGAACGACGGCTGCTGTCCCGGTTCGGCCGTGGCATCGATCCCGAGCCGGTCGAGGTGAGCCTGCACGACAAACGGCATGTCGGCGCAAATCGCCTCTATCGCTCGTTTCGACCGGCCCGATATCGTCAATCGGTGATAAAGAACATCCGCGACATGACCAAAACCACGGGCTCCTGCTCGCTCGGCAAGCCGAAGCGCCAAATCGTACTCCTCTATCCCTTCCCACCGGGGATTAAACCCACCGATCTCGACGAAAAATTCGTGCCGCACCGCCAATAGCCCGCCGACATAGGGCAGACTGCGCAGCAGATCGAGATTGAAATCGGGCTTGAAATGGGGGGCTGAGCGGACATCCTGCAGATCGATGCGGTCTTCATCGCTGTAGACCGCCGACCATTCGGGATGCCGAATAAATGCATCGGCAATGCTGAAGAGTGCGTGCGGAGCAAGCTGGTCTCCGGCATCGATCAGCGCCACCCAATCCGCGCTCGACTCCGACAGACAGCGGTTCAGCGTGCCTGCGGCGCGGTCTTCGTCTTGGTGCCAGAATACCCTCGGCTCGGTCGCCAATGCCGCCGGCATATTGTGTTCTGCGACAACATGCAGTTCCCAGTTCCCGGCGACCTGGAGAAGCAGCGACCTCAAGGTCAAAGCAACCCGCGCCTCGGTTCCCGCCGGCAGAATCATTCCCAAGGCCAGTTTCGGAACCGATGTCCATTCGGAGACTCGCTCGGCCACCCATTCCGAGCGGGCGACAGCGGTCGAGGCTCGGCTGGTGATCCATTGCGGATAAGCGTCCATAACCGCAAGCGGCTGTGGCAGCCCCGCGGCGTCGAGCGCGACCGCGGAGGTGGCCCGCATTTGCACCTTCTCCGCGCGTTTTTGCGCAAAGGCAGCGCGCAGTTCGGCAATCTCGCGCGCGGCCTGGGTCAGGCGTTCGTTGAGTTCGGCAACGGCACGGTCACGCGAGTGTAACTCGATACGGAACTCGGCAAGGTCATGTTCTGCCTCATCGATAATCGGCAGGAACACTTGCCCAGCGTTATCGAGCTCGCGGCCCGCCACATCACAAACCTTGCGCAACCCACCCTCATCGGCACAAACGAAAGCCGAATAAACGGCCTCGACCCAAAAACCTGGGTAATCCTCGACCTGATCGGTGTGAACGAGTTCGCCCGCCCTATGGTGACGAAGTTCTGGCGAGAGGAAGGCGTCGATGACGCTTTCGACCGATGGCCCGGCCTCGGGCCAGACGAGATCGAACTTATCTGAGATCCGCGACACCAAGCTGCGCCAGCCGCGGGACCCAACCAGATCCTCGTAGTGCAGGATGATCCGCAGATGGCCGCGCGTCGCCCGCTCGGCATCGAGCACGTGGCGTAACCACAAAAGGCCTGCACGCGCTGCCGTCAGCCCGTCTCGCGAAGCGAGAGATGCCGCGACATCCCGAGGGTGCCGCAGTGCCAGCAGAAAACGCGGTTTAACTTGCAGCTGGTCGAGCAGTGGGACCCACAATGGCAAGAGGCGACATAGCCGCGGATCCTTCAGACCCCATAACCGGCTCTTGGCAAAATCACGCGCCAAAATGGCAAGGAGCTGTTGCCCGGCTCCGGCTGCAACCTCGCCCTTCTCCCAGCCAGCCGGCAAGGGTCGAATATCGTCCCAGGCTTGGCCCAGTTCCGTGAGTAGCTTATCGTTGACCGCAACGATATCGCGATGTTCCCAATAGCCTCGCGGGTTGTCTGGCGATGCCTCCATCAGACGATCGCCCAGCTCGACCCCTAGATGGCGAAGCGTGCCGGCGAGCGCCGATGTCCCGCTTCTGTGCATGCCGAGCACGACAAGCGCCGTCGAGCCTTCCAGCCCGGTTACCCCCCTATGAGCGGAACCGTCGAGCGCGATGGCCGGGTCGGCCGATAAACCGGCCGCAGCTACGAGGACTGCACTCACGAATGGATCAGCGAAAAGAGCGACAGGTTCTGGATACGGGCGAAGGCCAGTTCGGCCGCCTGCAGCGCAGTGACGCTCTCACTATAGCTTGCTATGACCTGCGGTAGGTTTGCCGATTGCAGGTTTGTGAGTTGGGCTTGGGCGTTTGTGCTCGCTGCGCTGTTCTGCCCCTGGACCGCCTTAATCTCGGTAAGGTTCGAGCCAAGCGCGGCCTGGGTCGACAAAATATTGGCCTGAGCTCCACTCAAGTTTGCGATCGTATTCTCGATTCGTTGTCGTATCACCGAATTTGCCGGCTGCCCCTGTTGCGGTGTCTGCAGGGCTGAAATAAGATCCTGAATGGTTTGGAAGAGGCTAGTCGTCGCGGCGGTCTGCACAACAAACCGGTCTCCTGCCGCAGGCGTCCCGTCCAGTTTCAGATCTAACCCGCCAAACTGCAGATCCGAGCCGGCAGCGAAGCTGCCCGACGCCACGATGCCGCTGCCCGCCGTAAAGCCGGAGGTTCCAGGGCTGCCGGCACCGCTCGTAACCGTATAATTGAGGCTGTTGCCAGGACCGGCTGAAAGGACGACCTCGAATTGGGTTCCAGCCAGGCGCTCTGCGGTGACTTGGGTAACGCTTGTCACGCCTTGAGATACGATAGAAGCGCTGCCGCTATTGCTTGCCGACGCAGTAATCTCGACACCGTCATCTCCAGCCGGAATATTCGTAAACGCGCCCTGGCCCGATACCGTGACGGGCACGGTGAGCGACGGGGCGACCTCGATGGCGTTGGTCGCAGCATCACCGCTGAACACGGTCTGCCCGTTCGGAAGGGTTTGGAACGGAGCCACATTTGCCTTGGAGCCGCCGAATATGTATGCGCCGTTCGGGTCCTGAGAATTGGCCAGCTGAACGAGCTGTTGCAGCCCGTTCTGCGCCACGCTGACGAGAGCTTGACGCGTTGCCCCGGTATCCCCGGTATTGGCTCCTTCTAGAGCGGTCTGACGGAGTTGATCGATCAGTGCGCTGACCTGCTGCAGCACGCTCAAGCCGCTTTCGATGGTCTGCGCCGCACTTTGCGCATTGCCCGCGTCGTACGAGAGACGCTGGATCTCACCGGCGATGCTGAGCGCCTCTCCGGCGCCGGCCGGATCATCCGCAGCATCCAACATCGTTTGCCCGCTGGCGATCTGCCGATTGAGTTGACTGGCCCTACTTTGCTGAGCCAGCAGATCATCCAGAGAGCCGAGCAGGAACTCGTTGGTGCTGATGCGCATCCGGTCTTCCTCAGCTGCTCAGATTACGTTAATGAGGCTGTCGAAGAGGGTCTGCGCGGTGGCGATCACTTTGGCAGCAGCCTGGTAGGCCTGTTGGTAGCTGACCAGATCGGCTGCCTGTTCGTCGAGGTTGACCCCTGAGATCGATTGTTGGTTTTTTTGCGCTTGATCAAGCACCGCTTGGGCGGCCTGCGCCGCCACATCCGCCTCCTGAGCGCGGCTTCCGACATTGGAAACGAACGCGGCATAGGAATTGCTCAGCGTCTGACCCGACAGCAAATTTTGCGCGGCTAAGCTGGCGAGCCCGACGATGTTGCCATTGCTGCCGACCCCACCGGGGGTCAGAGTGAAGCTGTCGCCGGCCGCGGCTGTTCCCGGCGACAACGATATCGTTGTCACCTCGCCAGTGGGCGCAGGGGGTGGATAGGCAATCGCTATTGCTGCGCCCGCGGTCGGGCTGAAGGTCCCCGATGCGAGAAGCGAATTGGTGCTCGACAGAACCTCGAAATTGGTGCTCGAAGTAAATTTGATCGATACGGGCTGCCCGAATACCGTTGCCGGCAGCAGCACAGCGCCGGGCGGGAGCGCCGCGCTGGCGAGTGAATTACCCGCCGTCGCCTGCACATTACCGGCGTTATTGCCGGCGGTCACGACATAGGGCGAGGCCGCTGCAATCGCCGCAGGATCGCTGATCGCGGCGGTGAGGGTCTGTGCCGCGGTCGAGGTCGGCTCGAGCTTGAAACTATCGCCGTCCTGGACGGTGCCGGAGACCGTGATCGTCAGGCCATCGAGCGTGAGTGTTGGGCCATTGCCAAGCGCAGTCTCCTGCCCGGTAGCGACATTCGTCGCCTCGAACCCGCTCGTAGTTTTCGTCAAAACGAAATCCGCCGGCGTGAAGGCGGCGGGATCGGTGATCGCCGCGGTCACGCTGCCGTTACCCGCGTTGGAAGCAGAACTGTACACGGT